>SLGU01000314.1 GCA_007136525.1 Desulfobacteraceae bacterium
ATTGCCGGGCCAGGCATATGATGCCATCAGCCTCAGCGCCCGGGGGGCAAAGCCGGGATGGCGCGGCTGGCACTTTTCCAGAAAATAGCGGGCCAGGGGCATGATGTCTTCCCGGCAGTCACGGAGTGCGGGGAGTTGCACCGGAATAACCGCCAGCCTGTAGTACAGGTCTTCACGAAACTTTCCCTCTTCCATCATTTTCTGCAGGTTACGGTTTGTGGCGGCCAGGATGCGCGCCTGTACCGGTATCTGCCTGACGCTCCCCACGGGGCGGACCTCCCGTTCCTGGATGGCTCTGAGCAGTTTAACCTGAAGCTCCAGCGGCATGTCCCCGACTTCATCGAGAAAAATTGTGCCCGCGCCGGCCTGTATGAACAGCCCGGTTTTGTCACGATCAGCGCCGGTAAAAGAGCCCTTTTCATGGCCGAAAAGCTCGGATTCGAGAAGCGCCGGCGGCAGGGCCGCACAATTGACTGCTACAAAGGGTTCTTTCTCCCTCCCGGAACGGCGGTGGATAAACCGGGCGATCAATTCCTTGCCGGTCCCGCTTTCGCCTATCAGCAGCACGTTGCTCGGTGTAGGGGCCGCTTTTTCGCTCAGGGCGAGAACATTGGCTATTGCTTCGCTCCTGAAAATAATCCCTGCGTCGGCATCGACTTCGGCATATCCACTGCCCGGTTGATCTGATTCAGCACGCTGCCGCTCCATTTCATTCCAGGCTTCCTGAAGCTGAACCCGCAAACGGGCCACTTCTTCTTCCATACCCATTCCGGTCAGATGACGGCGCCTCTTTTCCCGGTCCAGGTTCCACTCACCTATGGGACGCCCTTCAAAATGGCAGACTGCATTTCCCTGGGCGCGGCAGGATGTTTCCCGGACGAGAACTTCACTCCCTAATATGGCACTGGCATAGCCGCTTGCAAATCCCGAAAGTATATGGCACACGGGGACGGTGCTCGTGCCGTGAGAACGCAGCCATTGCTCCGATTCCAGGGAGCCACGCCATATCCCGTCCAAATGGAGTTCTTTGTTGGGACGATCCATCTTGTGGCGATAGCCATCGGTATAAGCAAGCCCGACGATGGAAATCAGGCGTCCGCAGGCTTCGAGCCATTCATTGTCCGAATCCCAATCATAGAGACCCGCCATTGCCGTAGCCACGGACATCCCGGCTTCAAATCCGTGTCGTGTCAGCATTTCCGTTGCCAATTCAGGTCCCAGGAGTTCGAAGAGATCGTTCTGGAGCAGCGAGAGTGAGCGGGCTCCCATGACCATCGTACGCGAGGATGCAAAAAGGGGTAAATTGCTTCCTTCAGACAAGGAAAACACTTCGCTGGATCGTAAATCCTCTGCGCGCATTGCGTTGTCTCCGTGTTAAGGGTGTAATTTTTTGTATTGCAATTTACAAGCTCTTATTGAAAAATGCAATCATTTGTTCTCCTTCCAAAATATCTGTTGTCTATATATTATTGATTTCATATCTGAATATTTCACAGGAGCCGTTGGCATTGTTGTTGCATCTTAATTGGACAGATCAGTTCCCCCGCGCTTTCCACCCGTTTCGATAAGACGCATCATCACCCATTAGAACCATGCAATGTTTGAAGGAATGTGATTTTGACCAGGTGCAACGGAAAGGAGGAGAGGTATGAAGTCTGATTTGGTTTCAAGCGACAAAGTGATCATTACCGCAGCGATAACAGGCGGCATCCACGGCAAATGGGCCAATGAGGCCATTCCGGTCACACCGGAGGAGCAGGCCCGGGATTCCCTGGATTGCTACAATGCGGGCGCATCCGTGCTTCATCTTCATGTCCGGGGGGCGGACGGTCAGAATACGCCCGATATCGGTACGTATAACGAAGCAGTCCGAAGAATCGGGGAAGCGTGCCCGATCATCCGCCAGATCGGCAACGGCATCGGCGCCAGGGTTGATGAAGCGCTCAACATCATTCAGCCGACCCTTGAGGAGCGTCTGAACCTTCTGACCATCGAACCGAAACCCGAAATGCACACGATCAATGCCGGGACTTTTGAATTCCGTACGCCCTACGGGGCGGGAACGTTCAACAATCCTCTCGACTTTAACGAGCAATATGCGGCAAAATGCAAGGAGAAGGGTTTTGGCGTCGAGATCGAGGTCTATGACCTGAGCCATATCGCCAACGCCCTCGAACTCACCGACAAGGGCGTGCTTTCCCCGCCATTGCACTTCAGCATCGTTTTGGGGATTATGGGAGGCGCACCGGCCAATGCTGACAACCTGATCCGCATGCTTGACGCCCTTCCCGAGGGTTCGAGCTGGCAGGTCGTTACCATCGGCAAGTATCATGTTCCAACCACGGTTATGGCAATGGCCATGGGGGGAAACGCCCGGACCGGTCTGGAAGATACCATCTATTACGGAAAAGGTGAAAAAGCGAAAGGAAACGCACAACTGGTCGAACGGCTGGTCCGACTGGCCCGGGAACTCGGCCGCGAGCCGGCAACAGTCGAGGAAGCCAAAACCATGCTCGGCCTTCATTAGGAGGATCAACAATGGGCACCGACACATCTGATGGAAAGCTCATCCCCAGTATCGGCTTCTGGGGTCTGTTAGCCATGTGCGTGGGGTTGAATATCGGCGGGTCGCTTTTTGCCCTGACTTCGCTTGCTGCCGGATTGAGCGGGCCATCCCTTCCCATCGCCATGATGATTTCCGCCATGCCGGCCTTGCTCGCCGTACTGCCATACAGCATCCTGACCTCTTCGATGCCGACCACCAGCGCCACCTACCGTTATGCCCAGATGGTCCATCCCACGCTGGCGCTCGTGGTCATGCTCAGTTTAGGCATTACCATTCTGATCGGCGCCCAGCCCCTGTTCGGACTGGCTTTCGGCTCCTTTTTCAGGCACATCACCCCGGTCAACCCGGTTGCCGTCGGCGTCATCGTGCTGACGATTTTCTATATCATCAACCTGCTGGGGATCAGCCTCACGGCGCGCATTCAGATCATCATGTTCTGCATCCTCATGGCGGCTCTTGGTCTCTACATCGTGATGGGGATACCCCACATTGAAGCCGCGAACTTCACGCCTCTCTACCCTATGGGGGCAGGGGGCGTGTTTGCCGCAGCCGGCCTTCTGTTTACCTTCTGCACCGGCGGATACTTCGTTATCGACCTGGGTGGGGAAGTGATCATGGCCCGCCGCATTTTCCCCAGGGTTCTGCTCCTCTCGATGGTCCTGATTATCGGCCTCTATCTTTTAATCCTGATGATTTCCGTGGGGGTTGTCCCATGGGGGTGGTTGGAAGGCAAATCTCTGATCCACGTGGCAGAGCAGTTCATGTCCCCATCCGCCCTGATGTTTTTTATCATCGGTGGCGCCCTGACAGCTTGTGCAACAACAATTAATGTCATCTTTTCCGTCGCGTCCCGGGCGACCATGGTGCTGGCCAAGGAAGGGCTTCTTCCCGAGGTCCTGGGACGGGTCCATCCCCGTTTCGGCACGCCCCATTGGGGGCTTACCGTAGGCTGGCTGATCTGCGTCGCGGCCCTGGTCACTATTCCATCCTTGATGTTTTTCGGTTCGATGCTCAACCTGGGTCTCATTATGGCTATCACTGCGGTGGCTGCAGCCGGTTTTGTACTTCCATCCCAATATCCGGCCTTATTCCGGAATTCCCTGATCAATGTGCCGGGGTGGCTTCTTAAGGCCGCCTGCATCGCCATAATGGTCATTAACCTTTTAATCTTCTTGTTTTTCTGTGCCGCTATCGGCGCGGCCAGTTTCGTCTTTTTCGGAATCGTTCTTTTTTCACTGGCCTATGCGTGGCTGCAGCGAAAGAAGATCCGGTCGCTGCGAAACACAATGAAGACAGACCCGGAACAATGGTTTAGAAACCTTCGGGGAGAAAATTGAAAAGGAAATCAATGTCTATGGTCGATTTCAAAGATAAGGTGGTCTGGATAACCGGCGCCTCTTCAGGCATCGGCGAAGCCTTGGCGTATGAATGGGGGCGGGCAAATGCCCGCCTGATTCTTTCTTCAAATGAACCCGATGAACTCGATCGCGTGGTTAAAGCGTGCCGTAAAAAGCAGTATGAAGCCGAAGCCCTGTTTGTCGATCTTGCCGACTCCGGCCGTATGCCGCAAGTCGTTAAAGAGGCTGTGAAAATATGGGGTCACGTGGATATATTAGTTAACAACGGCGGCATCAGCCAGCGTTCCATGGCAAAGGATACGGTTCTTGCGGTGGACCGGCTGATCATGGAAATCGATTATTTCGGCCACATTGCACTGACCAAGGCGATTCTGCCCTACATGGCCGACCGCGGATCCGGTCACATCGTGGTGACCACCAGCGTGGCCGGATTAATGGCTCTACCCCTTCGATCGGCCTATTGCGCCGCCAAACATGCGCTGCACGGATTTTTCGAAACATTGAGGGCTGAAGTGTATGACGACGGAATCCGCATAACCCTTGCGGCGCCCTCAGCCGTCAGGACGGATATATCGATCAAGGCACTGACTGAAAACGGCGGGCGGTTCAACCGGATGGACAGCCAGATCGACAAGGGGATCACGCCGGCGGCGTGTGCGAGGGCGATTGTCAGGGGGGTGTCCAAAGGAAAGGCCTTGATCGTTTTGGGAAAGGGACAGGGAAAATGGGGCGTGTATGTAAACCGGTTTTTCCCGGGGTTGTATCGGTTCCTGGTGCGGCGTGCTGAGGTGTTGTAACAATGAAATCGTAAAAGGAGTTTTCGCATGAACTTTCACCCGTTCGATTCTCATAAAATTCAGACGGGCACACCAACACGCTTCGATCATTTAAATGCGTTTCCGGTAAATCAAAGACTTAAAACCATCCGGCAGGAGATCCTCGATTCCGGCTACCACCTCTGTGTTCAGAAAGCTGCGCTGATAACCGAATACATGAAACGCCATGATCCCCAGCCCAAATGGCTCGGGCCTTTGCGCCGGGGTCACTACGCTTTTTATCGGAATTCAATGAAAAAAGCGACACAGGGGATACCTCAGCGCACCTGGCAGATTACTGCAAACAATCATCTGAGCCGCTTTTATCAGCGCCGGGGGCAAACCACGTCGTCTGAAACCCAGATCCTGTTTGCAGAAGCATTCCGGCATACACTCGAAAAGATGCAACTGAAAGTCTATGATCATGAGCTGATTGTCGGTAACCCTTCGTCTCGTCGGGTGGGGGCGCCCATTCATCCGGAACTGGGCGGGCTGCTGATGCTCCCGGAAATCGACCGCCTGGATACCCGGCCGAACAACCCCATACCCATTAATGACGATCAGCGCCGGATGCTGAAGGAGAATATTTTTCCGTTCTGGTTTAACCGGTCCGTGCTGGGACTCGCACCGCTTTTTACAAAAAATCCCCAACTTTTCAGCCAGACCACCGAAGGCTGTTATTTTATCCTGACTCAGTTTGCCGGCATCTCCCACGTCACACCGGATTATCCCAAGGTCCTGCGGATCGGGTTTAAAGGGATCAAAGAAGAGATAAAGCAACATCTGGATCAACTGGACCGGATGCCGGACAGCCGGGGAAATCCGGCGATAGAGAAGCAACGCGCTTTTTACCGGGCAGGCCTTATTTCAGCGGATGCGGCCATCGCATATGGGAAAAGATGGCGCCGGCATCTGGTTGAACTGGCGGCAGGTGAGCCCAACCCGGAAAGAAAAGAAGAACTGGAAGCTTTGGCCGACATGTTTGGCCGGATTCCAGCTGAACCGGCCGTATCCTTTTACGAGGCGGTCCAAAGCCTGTTTATCACCCATGCCATGGTCCACGCCGAAAACTTCCAGCACGGCGTTTCCTTCGGGCGGGTGGACCAGTACCTTTACCCCTACTATAGTGCGGACCTGGAAGCCGGGACGATAACGGCGGAGAAGGCAGTGGAATTTCTGGGGTGTTTTATTGCCAAAGCCGGTGAGCTCATCCCGCTGTTTTTCGACCGGGCCACTGAATTTTTCAGCGGGTTGTCTTCGGCCTCCGGGCTGACGCTGGGTGGCACCCTGCCGGACGGTTCTAACGGGGTCAATGAACTCTCTTATCTGTTTCTTCATGCCTACGATCAAATCCGGCTCCGGCAGCCGAACTTTCATGTCCGGGTCCACGGCAATACCCCTGCCGCATTTCTGACTCTGTGCGCCGATGTCCTGAAAAAAGGCGGCGGGCTGCCGGCTTTTTTCAACGATGACCAGGTTGTCAGGGCTCTTGTAAATACGGGATTCGGAGAAGCGGATGCTGCAAATTATTCCATTGTCGGGTGTGTCGAATGGGGGGTTCCGGGAAAGAGCTTTCCGGCAGCCGGCGCTATCTTTATCAATCTTCCCATGGCCCTTCATCTTGCCTTGCATAACGGGCAATTCAGGGAAAATGCGTTCGGCCCGCCAACCGGGGCGGCAAAAGATTTTCAATCGATGGATGAGATCATCGTGGCTTTTAAAACACAGCTTCGCCATATGATTGACATTGCGGTCGAAGGAAATGAAGCCATTGAAAAAGCCCATGCCCGTTATCGGCCAACCCCTTTTTTATCGATCCTGGTCGAAGGATGTCTGGAGCGCGGCATCGAGGTGAACAACGGAGGGGCGGTTTACGGTACGGCCGGCTGCCAGGGGGTGGGACTTGCCGATGTAGCCGATTCGCTTTCCGCCATTGATGAACTGATTTTTCGAAAAAAACGGTTGTCGTTTTCGGAGATGCTCGCTGCAATCGACGACAATTTTAAAGGCCGGGAAGATATCCGGCAGCTTATCGTCAATAGAACGCCCAAGTACGGCATCAACAGGGTTGAAGCCGACAGGTGGGCCCGCAGGGTTTCCGGGATCTATACCCGGGAGGTGTTCAGACACCAAAGCCACAGAGGCGGCCCCTATCTGGGCGGATTCTGGTCCATGACCACGCACCAGGGGTTCGGCGCACGCACCCCGGCCCTTCCCAGCGGCCGAAAAGACGGTGAGACCCTGGCAAATGGCATCTCTCCCATAAACGGGCGGGACAGGCTCGGCCCGACAGCGGCCATGGCATCGGCCGCGGCTATCGATACCGGTTACATCGGTAACGGCTGCGCCCTTAACATGAAAATCAACCCGGACCAGATCCAGGGCCCTGAAGGGAGTCACCTCCTAGGCTGCCTGATAATGGGGTACTTTGACATGGGCGGCTGCCAGGTCCAGTTCAACATCATTGACCCGGCACTGTTGATCGATGCCCGGAAACATCCGGAAAAATACCGGGATCTTGTGGTCAGGGTTTCCGGTTATTCCGCCTATTTCAATGATCTCACGGATGCCATGAAGGATGAACTGATTGACAGAACCCTTTATGACAGCCGAACGCTCTGCGGATGCTGAGTATGAAGCAGTGGTAAGGCCATGAAAGGACGCAGCCATTGATGCCGGTTCATACAGCGACGATTTTCGATATACAGCGGTTTTCCATTCACGACGGGCCTGGTATCCGAACCACGGTTTTTTTCAAGGGGTGCACCCTGAACTGCCAATGGTGTCAAAACCCTGAGTCGATCCGGCCGGGAAAGGAAATGGCCGTCTATGGTGACCGGTGCATCGGATGCGGCATGTGTGCTAAAATCTGCCCGAACGGAGCGATCTCAATCCGAAACCCCGGTCGGATCGATTGGGTGCTGTGCGATAGCTGCGGCATCTGCGCTGAAACATGTCCCGCCGAGGCGCTGGTTGTCGTGGGGCAAGACATAACGGCCAATAACCTGCTGACCGAATGCCTGGCGGACCGCTCTTTTTACAACAGGTCCGGGGGAGGCGTGACCTTGTCCGGCGGTGAACCGGTCATGCAGTCGGAGTTCCTGCACACCTTTTTGCCCTTGCTGCAACAAGAATCTGTAAGCGTGCTCATGGAGACCGCGGGTCACTATGCTTTTTCAAAAATTGAGCCGCTCCTGCCGATGCTCGACCATATTTATTACGACTTTAAGCTGCCTGGCCCTGAGGAATATTGGGCGATGACAGGGGGCGACCTGGCGGTCATATATGAGAACCTGGCCAAATTGAAAAAACGGGCAGTTCCGCTGACCGTAAGATTTCCGGTCCTCCCCGGCATAAACACGGCGCCGGAACAGATTGGCCGGATCGGCAGCACCCTGCGCGCGCTCGGAATCATTGAGCTGCAGGTGCTTGCCTACAATCCGTTCTGGGAATCAAAACTTTCCCGGTTGCAGACGGAAAAACGGCCGCTTATGCTCTCTGACAAAGATATCGATTACAGGCGCATCGCTGATTGGTTTGAAAAAACCGGCATTGTTCCCGAGCTTCCCGCCCACCATGGAACCCGAAATGCCGGTTGAATATGTAATTATCCTAATCCTTGCCCTGGGCGGGTTCACATTCAGTTTCGCCGGGTTCGGATTCGCCCTTGTTACGCTCCCCTTTCTTTCTCTGCTGCTCCCGGTCAAGCTCTCGGTGGGGTTTATCTTTCCTTATGTCCTGGTCCTGGTCCTGTACCATACCGGCCGCTTTGGAAAGCTTCTCGACCGGCGCATCCTGTTTCCCCTGATTGTCGGGGCCTGCCTGGCGATCCCTTTCGGACTCTGGTCCCTGCACATTTTTCCGGAAGTATGGCTTAAAAGATGTCTGGCTGTATTCATCGTTTTGTCTGTGACGGCCGGCCGGCTACCGGGGTTCATAAACATAACCCAGGTCAGGCGGACCGGGCGGACCCGGGTATGGGGTCTTGTATGCGGTCTGATCGGTGGGTGGTTTCAAGGGGCATATGCCGCCGGTGGGCCTCCGGCGGTCGTCTACATCCGGTCCATCGAAGACAATCCGGAAAAAGCCAAAGGATACCTTGGCGCTTATTTTTCTGTTATCAACCTGCTGACCGCCGTCATGTTCGCTTTCGGAGATGTATTTACCACCCAATGGCTCTGGAATTCATTGGCCTACAGCCCTGCAGTGCTGGTCGGCACTGTTGCGGGCGCCCTGCTGTCGAACAGGATCGATGCCCGTGTTTATCGCGCTGCCGTGGATCTGCTGTTGATTGTCTCGAGTGTCATGCTTTGGATTTAAACGGGTCGTTGAAAATCTTGATGCCCTGCTGCGTCTCTGCGGAATTAATAAAAAATTAAAAAAGATGCAGGCAAGCAGCGCCCCTACAATATAATCAGTTGCATAAAAACTACTTATTCAGACATCGCAACAAATTGAAGTATTTCCTTCACCACTTTTTCCGGGGCTTCCAATGGCAGAAAATGACCGGCTTTTTTGATCATCCGGTACCTGCCCCCGGCGTGCCCGATCTCTTTTTCACAATTTTTGAACATGGCGCTGGAAATACAATGGTCCGTTTCCCCGCTCAATATTAGGGCCGGTGCCTGGACCGGCGCCAGAAACAGGCGCCGGCTGCGGTTCCATTTGGCCAATTCGCCCGGGGGCGGTCGCAGAAGCCCCCGGTAATAGGCCAGGGCGGCCCGCAGGCTGTGGGGTCGGGAAAGCGTGTCAATGACTTCGGCCATGCGCTCCCGGAAAGGGGACATGTCCCCGCTCCAGTCCCGCCAGAGCTTGGCAATAAACTCGCCGTGGCCGGATCGAATGATATGTTCGGGCAGGTCGGGCACCTGGAAGAACAGGATGTACCAGCTCCGGGCCAACTGGGAAGGGTTCGTGAACAGGTTCCGAAGAAAGGCGGGCCCCGGCGGCACCGACATCATGACGGCTTTGTCGTACAGGTCGCCGCGGTGGTTGACTGCGCCGTAGGCGGCAATTGCGCCCCAGTCATGGCCCACCAGGTACACGGCTTTCAGGTCATAACGCGCTTTTAATTGCAAGGTGATGGCCGCGGCGTCCGCTGCGAGATCGGCAATCTGGATGGTGGCGAACCGTGACCCGCGTACGGATTCCGGGACCGAGGTGGGCCAGTAGCCGCGCATATAGGGCGCCGCACACATATAACCGGCGTCATTGAGGATGCGCATCATCGGGAGAAAGGACCGCGCATCATCGGGAAAGCCGTGCAGCAGAAGCATTAATCTATCTGAGCGGCCGGAAACCAGGATTTCAAATTCCAGCCCGTTGGCATTCATGCGAATCGATTCCATGGTGTCTTCTTCCTCAGGCTTCATCGCTTCTGCTGATCGAACATGCTGAAGAATTGCCGCAGTTCGCGGGTATTTCCCGCGGTCACTTCAAGCTCTCCGGTAAGAAGGGCCCAGGCCTGTCCTGCCAGGCCGGTTTTGCCGAGCAGCATTTTGGCCCAGGTGGTGCGCGGCAGCCTGATGGCCAGGTCCGGGTTTTCCGGAAAATGATCCAGGTATTCGGCGACCCCTTTGCGCACATGCATGCCGAAGCCCTGTTCGATATCGGAAAAGTAAATGCCGAACACCTGGTCAACGTCGGCGCTTTCTTCAGGATCAAGGGCAAAACGGAGCGCCCTGACAAAAAAACCGGGACGGGACCGCAAAATGACCTCTTCGGTGATCAAGGCAGGCGGAAGATCGAACCGGTCGACCTTGCCCTCCAGTTCCAGGGCCTGGGTGATGTAAAAATTGCGGGTGATGGCGGCGGGCGTTGCCTGTC
>SLGU01000369.1 GCA_007136525.1 Desulfobacteraceae bacterium
AAAGGATCCTGAGCACTCCCTTTAGTTTAAAAAGCCGGCATCTCAGTTACCAATAAAATGCTTATGAATTGCCATGGTAATAGCAAGCGAAGCCTTCCACTACCTCTGCGCAGTGGTTCAGCTTTTTAACTGTGGCACGGAAAGCCTCCCCCGCCGATCAATAGCCGCAGGTTTTACACCTCCGGCACAACAATTATAGCGCTTTTGGGTCTGCTCCGGGAATAATCCTTTGTAAATGCCAAAATGCGGGATAAGTCAAATAATTCTGGCACGGTCAAAAATCTTCAGGACAGCATCAATTAAATGTTCAGCTTGAGTGGGTATTTTCTGCACCCGACGTTTTTTTTATGCTCAGATGGCATGATCAAAGGGTTGATACGGGGATAGGGCGTTTTCCATAAGTTCAGGATGTCGTCGCCAGCCGGTCGGCAACCTTTCCCGGGGAAGCGGCCCGCCGTAGCTGGTGCCGCCTCAGCGCCAGTTCCGCTGAGGGCAGGCTGTTTTCCATGGCAAACAACCGGTCCACCCCCACAACCGAAAACAGGCGGCGCACGCTTCCCTTCATGCCGCAGGCGATCAGGATGCCGCCGCTGCCCAATACATGCCGGTGGATTTTTACAAGGAGGCGGATACCTGCACTGTCAATGAACTCAAGATCCGCAAGGTTTAAGATAACATCCTTGCCAGAAGCCTGGTCCATCAGTGTATGTGCATTGATATCCATGACCTCTGCAGTATCGAGTTTGCCGTAGAAATGAAAGACCACGGCATTGCTGCGAATCAGGGCAAGATAGTAAAAGGACGCTGCGGCAATGCGTTGTTTGACCGTTTCAACCACGTCAAACACGCTGTGCATCATTCGCTTTTCAAAAAAATCGAGGGTTTTTGTCAACCTGAAAAAATAATGGATTTTTGGCTTGACCCCTATGAGAAAGACCTCCCGGTTATCCGCCGACGATGCCCTGCAGATGCCCATAAGCAAGCCGAGCCCCGAGGAATCCATGAAATTGACGCGGGAGAAGTCAAGAATCATTTTCGGTGCTACCTGAGACATCTTTCTCATTCTTGAGCGGATATCCTCTGCTACGGACGCATCCAAAGGATCCGGCATCGTAATGATCTTGATGGATAACCCCCTGGCGGTTTTTGGCGCGGCGCTTTTAACGGCCGGAATCGTTGACGGTTGGTGGCGGAAGTTGAATACGGCCTGGTTGTATTTCTGATAGATGACCAGGGGGAATACCAGCAGAATCAATAACATGTGCCTATAGTGCAGGCGCTGCAATAAACCGGATAAGAATTTGTTTTGTGGCGCGGATGAAAGGCCCATATCCGGATTCGGGCGGGTGCAGCGGTTTTTTGTCGCGGCCTGCAAAATTTCCTTGGTACCCGAAACCAGAAGCCTGACCGGCACATGAATGCGGTTTTTCGATTCTTCAAACCACAACGCCAGGTCCGGGTCGCTGATGTCGATAATCAGAAAATCAATTCCGGCGCTGCTTATTTCTTCAGCCATCGATTCAATGGGCACTTTCCGTGTGGTTATGGGGGCAGGCGCCCGGTCATATAATTCCCTGTCTTCGGCCGCCGCATTCCCGGTAACAGCACATCCGTCCGATCGGGTCAAAAAAATCCACGTGTAATGAACGGTAGTATTTGAAAGGGTTTTTTCCGGGGTTTCTTTTTGAATGAGCAAAGCGGTTTTTTTCGCTGAAACGGCGGTTTCCAGAAAATGATGGAAAAGGCCGGGCGCGGAAATCCGTTTTTTCATCCTGAAACCCAGTATTCGGGAAGCCCATGCCACCGGACGGCCGATGGGGATCATCAGGTCGGCATTGCGCAGGGTGTTCATGAGGTCGCCGCTGTTGTTGTTTTCCCGTCCCTCGGTTTCGTCATCCGGCCGGGATTGACAAGATGCCCGAAGGTGCATCACGGTTTCGGCGGTGACGGCAACGGCTGTGCGCGGTCGGCCGTCTTCATCGTAAGCGTTGACCATGCCAAAAAGATGGGCAAGGCTGTCTTCAAGGTCCAGGTTGTCTATTGGAACGCCAAGTATGACGATGGAGTCGCTGTTCATGTGTCTGTTTATCTTTTCATTATCCGTGGGCAATGCCGTTTCCGTCAACGTTGTTCAGACAAAATGAATTTAAGGCGCGTGCAGTTTTTCCCATGGGTTTCATCCCGATAATACATGATTTCGTCTACTGTTTGTGAAATAATGAAGCAGCCTCTGCCGTTTTCCCGGCTGCCATCAAGCACAGGAACGGGTACGTCGGCCGGGTCGAAATGATTCCCCTGGTCGCGGAATTCGATTTCCAGGGAATCGTCGTATGCCCGGGCCATGATTTCTATTATCTTGTCGGCTTTGAGTTGGTAGGCATGCTTGATGATATTGGCGACGACCTCTACCGCCGCGATTTCAATCCCGGCCAACCGCTCATCTCCTGGCGATTTTGGCAAAAGGGCGCAGAAGCGGTCGATAAATGCCCTGACATCGGAGATTTTTTGAAGGTCACTGTTTATTTCAAGTTTTTCATATTGTGTGGGATATTTATGCCCTGCCGCGTCAGTTATACGCACGGCAACACAGGTCAAATCATCCCTGAAGACATCTGTTCCCGTGAAATCTGTCAGTTTTTTGCGTATCCC
>SLGU01000174.1 GCA_007136525.1 Desulfobacteraceae bacterium
GGCGGGATCTTCTGCCGGTCAGGGTGTCTGAATAGAGCGCAGTGTGTATACCGCCGGCAAATGCCGGTGAATGAGGAGGTGTCTGCAGTGAAAAAACCCATCCCTGTGACTCGCAGCTGGCTGCCGGATTTTAAAGAATATGCAGAGGAAATCCGGGACCTGTGGGACAGCCGCTGGCTGACCAATGTGGGAGAAAAGCATCAGCAGCTGGAAGCCCGGCTGGCCGATTACCTGGATGTGCCGTATGTGGCCCTGTTTACCAACGGCCACCTGGCTCTGGAAGCTGCTCTGCAGGCGCTGGAACTGACTGGAGAGGTCATCACCACTCCCTTTACCTTTGCCTCTACCACCCATGCCATCGTACGCAGCGGACTGACGCCGGTGTTTGGCGACATCCGGCGGGATGCACCTGGTGATTTTGGTGCGGCGCTGCCCCATGTATGGGCTCCCGCGCTGGTTATATGGGGCCGGCATGACCGGGTTATCAACGCTGAAAACGGACGGGTGTTTGAAGCGCTGATGCCCGACGCCCGCCTGGTAATCCTTGAGGATGTGGGGCACGCGCCCATGATCGAGACGCCCCGGGAGTCCGCAAAACTGATGAGAGAATTTGTCCTGTCGGTCAAGAATCCTTGATTTTCAAAGGCGGCCCCGTGCGGGGCCGCCTATTTATATGTCCATATGACGTTATTTCCCGACGGATCAAATGTCGTAATACATGAAAAATTCATGGGGATGCGGCCGAAGGCGAATGGCATTGACCTCGTTTTGCATCTTGTATTCGATCCAGCGTTCGATCACGTCCCGGGTAAACACGTCCCCCTTGAGCAGAAATTCATGGTCCTTTTCCAGGGCTGCCAGGGCCTCGTCAAGGGAGGCCGGGGCGGAGTCGATCTGGGCCAGTTCCTCCGGGGGCAGGTCATAGATGTTTTTGTCCAAAGGATCCCCCGGGTCGATCCGGTTCTCGATGCCGTCGACAATGGCCATCATGATGGCGGAAAACGCCAGGTAGCCATTGCAGGACGGGTCAGGGGTGCGGAATTCGATCCGCTTAGCTTTGGGGGAGGAGGAGTACATGGGCACACGCACCGCCGCACTCCGGTTCCGGCTCGAATAGGCCAGGTTGATGGGCGCTTCAAAGCCCGGCACCAGGCGCTTGTACGAGTTGGTCGTCGGGTTGGTGATAGCGCACAGAGCGCCGCAATGCTTGAGAATGCCGCCGATGGCATAAAGGGCCTCCTGGGAAAGGCCGGCGTATTTTTCCCCGGCAAACAGGGGGTGCCCGTCCTTCCAGATACTCACGTGGGTATGCATGCCCGATCCGTTGTCCTCGAACAGCGGTTTGGGCATGAAGGTGACGGTTCGGCCGTGCAGGTGGGCCACGTTTTTAAGCACATACTTGAACCAGACCATCTGGTCGCCCATTTCCATGAGCGGTTTGAATCGCATGTCGATCTCCGCCTGGCCGCCGGTGGCCACCTCGTGGTGCTGGCACTCCACGGCAATGCCCAGGTCTTCTAATGTCAACATCATTTCCGTGCGCATATCCTGAAACTTGTCCATGGGCGGCACCGGGAAATACCCTTCCTTGTGGCGCGGCTTGTACCCCAGGTTGGGCCTTTCATCGCGGCCGGAATTCCAGATGCCCTCCTCCGAATCGATGGCATAAAACGCCTCGTTTCTCGACGAATGAAACCGGATGTCGTCAAAGATGAAAAACTCCGGTTCCGGGCCGATGTAAACCGTATCCCCGATGCCGGTCTGCTTCAGGTAAGCTTCGGCCTTCTGCGCGATATAGCGCGGGTCGCGCGAATACGGCTCGCGGGTAATGGGGTCGACAATATTGCCGATCATCACCAGGGTGGGCTCTTCGTAAAAGGGATCTATTTTGGCAGTGGACGCATCGGGCACCACCAGCATGTCACTGGCATTGATGGGCTGCCAGCCCCGCAGGCTGGAGCCGTCAAACCCATAGCCGTCTTCAAAGGACGACTCCTCCACTTCGCTGACCGGGACCGTAAAATGCTGCCAGACCCCGGGAAAATCCATGAAGCGGATGTCCAATACCCGTATATTTTTCTCCTTGATCATCCCAAGCACGTCTTTCGACTGTAACATGTTGTACTCTCCTTTGCCTTTATGATTAATTGGTCTGTTTATGTATTATGCCATATGGGGTTTTACGTTTCGTTTCGCATCCCCTGTATCATATTTGATAAAATTTCTAAATGGCATCTTTGTCCCGTTCACCGGTCCTGACGCGTATGATCTGTTCAAGGGACATGACGAAAATCTTGCCGTCACCGATTTTGCCGGTATTTGCGGCGCTTCTCACGGTATTGATGACCTTTTCGGCAAGTTCCGTCGGGACCACGATCTCCAGCTTGATCTTGGGCATGAAGTCAACCAGGTACTCCGCGCCCCGGTATATTTCCTTGTGCCCCTTCTGCCGGCCGTACCCCTTGACCTCGGTGATGGTCATGCCCTGGATCCCGATATCGCTCAATGCCTGCCGGACATCATCAAGCTTGAAGGGCTTGATGATGGCTTCAATCTTTTTCATGATTTCTCTCCCTGTAATTTTTGAATTTCCTGCAAAACAGGCCGGTTCCGTTGATTCAGCACCCTGTCAGGGGCCGAGCTCAA
>SLGU01000340.1 GCA_007136525.1 Desulfobacteraceae bacterium
CTTCATCCTCCGCTTCCGCACGTCCAATCAGGCGCTTTCCCCGGGTGGTGTTGACCCGGTAGCCCCATGCCCTCCAGGCGGTGGCCATGGCCACCTCGCCGTCTGATTTAAAAAGGACCCGGCCCTCTTTATCGATTCTCTCGACCCCGAGCGGTTGGCCGTCTTTCCCGAAGGCCGCCACTGCCTGCACGCAGTTGGGGTCGTAATCCTCTTTTTTATCCGGGATCATGCCCCGGGCGACTTCCCAGTTGTCATCCGACCGCTCAATCCACAGGTGGTGGGCGATCGCCGCAGGTGCTGCCAGCATCAGCAGCAAAACGGCCGCTGCCGCGTATTTTAAAATGATCATGGGGTTTTTTCCTTTCTCTTTAGAAATCAAACTGAATGGAACCATAATAAATCCTGCCGTCTTCAATATATTCCGTTTCATCCGTAACGTTTTCAATGCTGAACCGCAAGGTCGCAAGGTCAAAAATCTGCCGCCACAGCGTAATATCCACTGTCGTATAGTTGGGTGCTTTATTGGTGTTCAGATCATCTGTATAGCGATGACGGTCATGCTTAAACAAAACGGATGTATTAATGACAGCGGGGTTTTTATAAGAAATGCCGGAGCGGAATTTATGCCGGGGATCGCCTGTCAGGTAATTGCCCTCCCGGTCCGGATTTTCATCATCTTTTTTTATCTTGGAGAGGTTATAGGTATAATTGAAAAACGTGCTCAGCCCAAAGCCGAAGTAATACTCAAGTTCGGTTTCTATCCCGTTGATCTCGACTTTGGTCGTGTTGGCATACTGTTGATCCGTGGCACCGGTGTCTTCATCGACGGATATCGTCAGGCTGTCAATATAGTCTGAAACCCGGGAGTGGTAATAGGTCGTCCGGATCCATAGATTATCGAAAAAGACCCGATCACCGCCGATTTCCCATGATATGATTTTTTCAGGGTCCAGATCGGGATTGGCCCGTCTTAAAAAGCGGCCGCCGGACCGCACGTGCGGTTTGTAAAGTTCAAACAGGGCGGGCGTCCGGTATCCGGAGACGGCGGATGTCCTCAGGGTCGTCAAAGGGTCGGGGTGATAAACGATGCCCAGTTTCGGGGAGAAGTTGTCCCATGTTGTGGCGCTGTAGGTTTCATTATAGGGCGCTCTGTTGCGGAGCGGCTCGGTATCCTTTTCCTTTCCGTCAAAATTGCGCACATTGTCGTAGCGAACCCCTGCATTGACGATAAACCGGTTGTTCATAAAACGGGTGGTCCAGTCAATAAAAGGCGATATGAAGGTCTGTTCCCCCGAAGCTTCCACCGCCCGGTCAAGTTTTATCAGCGGGGTTTCCCTGTAGTCCATTGATGCCCGTTTATATGCAATACCGGTTGTGAGTTCTGTTGTTTCAAACAATGGCAGGGTGTTTTGAATTTCCCCACCCCAGACGATATTTTCAGGGAATTTTTCATCGCGGTCCGGAACATAAAATGCGCCCTGCTGACGCCCTTCGTCCTGGTAAGCTGTTTTATCGGCCCGGTTCAGGTAGAGCATCCCTTTCCAGTCCATTGCCTCCCCCCTGCGGGAGAAGCCAAGGCGATATTGGTCCAGTATCAGGTCATCATAAAAATATTCCCTGCCTTTTCCCATTTCATGCTGATAATACAGCCCGCTCAGGGAAATATCCGTCCGCTCGTCCGGAGAGTAGGTAACCTTGCCGAAGGCCTTGCCCACATCCCGGTAGCGCCTTATGGTGAAGTCCTCTCTGCCGTCTGGGTCCACCATGTAAAACCCGTCGCTTTCCTCATAGGACCCGGATAACAAAACGCCGAAGCGCTCCCCCTTCTGGGCATGCAAACCCGAAACACCGTAGGTTTTCGCTGAGCCGGCAAGCCCCCTGATGCTGGTTTCCCGCTTCGCGGCGGGGTTTTTGGTGATAATATTGATGATGCCGCCCAGCCCCTCTGATCCGTAGGAAGCCGATGACGGCCCCCGCAGCACTTCGATGCGTTCGATGCTTTCCCGGGGGATAAGCCCCCAGGCCACCCATGCAATGGAGTTGTTGAAGTTGTCGTTCAAGGGGACCCCGTCAAGCATCATCAGAATGCGGTTGCGCCCGGTGCCCCGCATGCTGAGATGGCTCATGATGCCGCCGGTCTGAAACCCGTAATGGCTCGTGTTGTGAACCCCCGCCGAAAAACGGACGATATCCTCGATCCTTTCAAACGGCGATGACATGATCGCTTCTTCAGAAATGACCGAGATGCTCTGGGGCGAATCAGCAATCGAGACCGTCGTCCGGGACGTGGATACGACCACGTCATCCATCCGGTATCGCCGATCTTCCGTTTGATCGGCTGCGACGCCCGCCGGAATCATCAGAAGCACCCATAAAAACAATGCCGTCGTTTTTTTCATGCCCGTCTTCCTTTCCCCTGTAATATTTATTCGTGCCGGCAGGCACCAAACCATATCCAAGAATCTTCCGGGCAAAAAAAAAGGCCGCGAAAGACGGTTTTCCCGTTTGAGGGGAAAACGCAGACCTTCGTGGCCTTTTTTGGAATCCTGCCTTGTCAGTCAGCGGCGATTATCTTTGGCCGCAATTTTTCAACAACAAAAAGGTTTCAACCTTTAATTTTTGAGACTA
>SLGU01000049.1 GCA_007136525.1 Desulfobacteraceae bacterium
ACGGTGGGGGGGTGGGCAAGGATCGCAACGGTCCTGGAAAGGGAGCGCGAGAAACGCTCTAATCCCGTATTGACGGTGGATGCCGGTGATTTTACCATGGGCACGCTGTTTCACATGCTCGCCCGGGAAAAATCCTTCGAGCTGAGGCTGATGCACGAGATGGGCTATGATTTTGTCACCCTGGGCAACCACGAGTTCGACATGTTTCCAAAGGGCCTTGCCCGCATTATCTCCACAGCCCACGAAAAGGGGCAGCTGCCCGGCATTGTTTTTTCGAACGCGGTGTTTTCCCGTGAAAGTGATAAAGACGACGCCCTTGAAGCCGTCTTTGAAAAGGGCCTTGTAAGACCCTACGCCATAAGGGAGGCAGACGGCGTTCGTATCGGGTTTTTCGGCCTCATGGGGAAAATCGCCGCACAGCAGGCCCCCTTTGCCGCACCGGTCACCTTCCGCGACCCCGTTGAAGCCGCCCGCGATATGGTCAGGATGCTTCGGGATGAAGCGCATGTCGATATCGTGGTGTGCCTGTCCCATTCCGGCATTTACATGGCATCGGTTTCCGAGGACAGGGAACTGGCGGAACAGGTCCCCGGCATCGATGTGATCATCTCCGGCCACAGCCACACATTGCTGGCAGAGCCCCTTGCGGCGGGCGGTGCCGTTATTGTCCAGGCAGGCAATTACGGCAGGGCCATAGGGGCCCTGGATATCACATTTGACGGTGAAACCGTATCGGTCGCCAATTATGAACTGATTGCCATAGACGACACCATACCCGCGAATCCGCGGATACTGGAAAAAATTGACGGCTTCATCCGGGAGATCGACGAAAACCTGCTCCATGCCCACGGTCTTTCCTACTGGAAAACCATCGGTAAGACCGACTTTGACATGCCCCTTCACGAAGCGGAATCCACTGTTGGAAACCTCCTGGCCGATGCCGTCCGCTGGTATGTCGACAAGCACGACCGGGATCCGGACGACCCCGCCACCCGGGTTCAAATGGCCATCAAGGCAAACGGGGTCATCCGCGCGGACATCCTCAAGGGTAAAACCGGCAGACTGGCCGTGGCCGACATCTTCCGGTCGCTTCCCCTGGGCGTCGGCCTGGACGACGATAACAGCCCCGGATACCCCATTGTCACCTGCTATATTCATGGATTCGAGATCAAGCGGGCCCTTGAAGTGATCACCACGGTCTACCCCCTCAAGGGTGATGAATATTTTATCCAGATATCAGGTGTACGGTTTACCTATAACCCTTACCGCGTGCCGTTTGACCGGGTGACCGGCATCTGGATCGAAACCGAAGGCGGCGCATGGATGCCCCTTGATTATTCCCGTTCCAACAAAACCTTGTACCGGGTGGCCGCCAACATCTACGAGGCCACGTTCCTGAAGGTCATCGGCGATTTTACCTGGAACCTGCTGACCATCGTTCCCAGGGACCGCCAGGGCAACCCCATTGATTCGCTGGTCGATTTCCGGGTGGATGCAAAACCGGATCAGCCCGGGATCAGTGAGCTCAAGGAATGGCTCGCCGTCATGGACTACATCGCCCGGTTCGAGGACCGGACCGGTGACGGTTATCCGGATATCCCCGAGACGTATCGCCATGTTCAGGGGCGCATTGTCGACGCCCCCAGCATGAATCCCATTGACCTCCTGCACCGGGGAACGTATGTCACCTGGGTGGCTTTGGCCATATCCCTGGTGGCGGCATCGGTCATCATCTTCATTGTTCGCCGGATAACCAGGAGGTTATGGTCGCGATAGGCGATCACTCTCTGATTGATATTGCCGGGCAGAAATGGTATGTGAAAAAAAAAGTTATTTCACCTTAATTGACAATGCGGAAAGCCGTGTTTTTATTTAATGAAAAATAGGGATAATGAAAAAATCAACAGATACTGACACACCTGTAACGGAAGACAACTGGCGCCTATCGCGGTTTAAAGTGCCCGTGGATGAATCAAGAACGCGGTTTCACGATTTTGACCTGCCCGAACCCTTGATGCACGCCATACATGATCTCGGTTTTTCCTACTGCACGCCCATTCAGGCGGAAATTCTGCCTGCTGCACTTACCGGCCGCGATGCTTTCGGACGCGCACAGACCGGTACGGGCAAAACAGCCGCCTTTCTTATCGCCGTGATAACGAGGATGCTTCAAAACCCAATCCAGGGAACTCGAAACCCCGGCACCCCGCGGGTTCTCATCGTGGCCCCAACCCGGGAACTGGTCATGCAGATCAGCGAGGAATCCCGCCAACTGACCCAATATTGCGACATCCAGCTGGTATCGGTCTTCGGCGGCATGGATTACCGGAAACAGCAAACGCTGCTGTCCGGAAAGCCCGTGGACATCATCGTGGCGACGCCGGGAAGACTGCTCGACTTCAGCCGCCGCCGGGACCTGTCCCTGAACCGGGTCGAGACGCTGATCCTGGATGAAGCCGACCGAATGCTGGACATGGGGTTCATTCCCGATGTCCGGAAGATCATCCACAGCACGCCGCACAAGGACAAGCGGCAGACCATGCTGTTTTCCGCCACCCTGACCGAGTCCATCACACGGCTTGCCGCAAGCTGGACCAAGAACCCCGTGACCGTTGAAATCGACCC
>SLGU01000367.1 GCA_007136525.1 Desulfobacteraceae bacterium
ATGTCGGCTATAATGCCAACCCATTTGTAAAATCATTATTATTCAACGGGATGCGCATTAACGCGAACAAAAACGAAGATTGACTTTTTCTTATGTGCTGCGAGGCAAAACGTCATGAATGAAATTCAGCTTCACCGATGGATAAACGAAAAAAAAGGGCGCAGAGCCGTTAAAAATCTTAAAAAAAACGGTTTTCAGGCGCATTTTACTCAAAACTGCGAAGAAGCTGTCAACCTCGTTCTAAAAATGGTAAAAACCGCCAACAGTTTCGGTTTTGGGGGGTCTGCAACCACCCGGCACCTTGATCTGCCGGGCATACTGGCGCGAAACGGCAAGACGGTTTACGACCACTGGAATCCGCCCGCAGGTGCCTCAGACATCGAGATCCGTATGAACCAGGGGCGCAGCGACTGCTTCATATGCAGCGCAAACGCCATATCTGAGACCGGTGAAATCATCAACGTGGACGGCGCCGGGAACCGAACCAATGCCATGACTTTCGGTTGCCCCAAAGTCATTGTCATTGCAGGCATCAACAAGGTCACCCCCGACGTGGAAAGCGCTTTCCGGCGAATCAGGGAAATCGCCGCCCCAATGCGGGCGAAAAGCCTTGACATGGACACGCCCTGCGCCAAAAACGGCGTGTGCACGGACTGCAGCGCTCCGCAGCGCATATGCCGGATTACCTTGATATTGCACCGCAAGCCCATGATGACGGATATTACGGTCATCATTATCAATGAAATATTGGGGTTTTAACGTTTGATGGCACCGTAAAAAGTCCAATATCTGCGTTATGCGCGATTCCTCAGAATTTGCGGCTTACGCCTTGTTAGACATACACGTACGGCTAAGTACGCTGCATTCTTCGGAATCGCGCAAGCCTGGATCTTGAACTTTTTACGAGTGTGTCAACGCTTGACCACCATGGTGTAAAACAGGAGCAGCACGTTCCCATGATCCCGATCCCCGGATACACCATCACCGGCAAACTCTATGAAAGCATCCGGACCATCATATTCCGGGGCCTGAGGGTATCGGACAGGAAGCCGGTTATCCTGAAAAGCATCAACCCGGCAAACCCGAAAGGCCCGGATGTTGAACGTTTTGAAAAAGAGTATCAGGTTTCCCGCAGATTCGATGACCCCGGCATTGCCCGGTGCATTGGCTATGAGAGGCCGGACAATCGTCCCATCCTGCTGTTTGAAGATATCCGGGGCGTTTCGCTCGACAAAATAGACGCCCTGAAAAACATCGACACCAGGGTCATTTTAAAAACAGCGTCCGATATTGCCGCTGCCATCGGCCGGATGCATGCCCGGGGCATCATCCACAATGACATTAACCCGTCAAACATCATTTTGAATCAGCGCACGGGACGGATAAACATCATCGATTTCGGCCTTTCAAGCGGCATCGCCGCCCCGATCCAGGCTGAAAACAACCCAGACATTCTTGAAGGAACCCTGCCGTATATCTCCCCCGAACAGACCCGCCGGATCAACCACGCCGTCGACTATCGCACGGACTTCTATTCTTTCGGGATCACCCTGTATCAGATGCTGACCGGGAAGCTGCCGTATTCCGGAGATGACAGCCTCGAAGTCATGCATGGCCATATCGCCGGAACACCCGCGCCGCCCCACGAACTGAAACCCGGCCTTCCCTGCGCGGTCTCCGGAATTGTTGAAAAACTCATGGCAAAGGCGCCGGAAGACCGTTACCAGAGCACTTATGGCATTATTTCCGATATTGAACTGTGTATCGAGGCGATAAACAATAAAAACGAAATCAAAGCTTTTATTCCGGGCCGGAAAGACTTTTCAGAAAAGCTCGTTATCCCCCGGCGGCTCTATGGCCGTAAACAAGAGATGAATATCATCCTGGAAATATACCAGCGGGTTGTAAACGGCGCCACTGAAATGGTCCTGGTCTCAGGCGATTCCGGTATCGGCAAGTCCTTTATGATATCGGCGCTCAAAAAATCCCTCCCCTGGAACAAATGCTGCTTCATTTCCGGCAAATGCGACCAGTTCAAGCGCAATCTTCCATACACCGCTATTATTGACGCGTTTTCCGAACTCACGGGCCGCGTCCTGGCTGAAAGCAATGAGGGTATCGCGCATTGGCGAAATAAAATAACAGCGGCAATCGGCCCCAACGGACAGGCCATCATAGACTGCATACCGGATTTAGCGTTGATTATCGGAAAACAGCCCCCCGAAAAAAAACAGTCCGCGGCAACGGCGGAAAACCGATTTAACACGGGATTTTTAAGTTTTATCCGGGTTTTTACCGCCGGTAGCCATCCGCTGGTGCTTTTTCTCGACGATCTTCAATGGGCGGACAATGCCACGCTGAATCTGCTCAGGGCAATACTGACAGAACCCAAAACACCCCATCTCCTGGTCATCGGATCCTTCAGGAACAATACCGTTGACGATAACCAACAACTTCCCAGGGCGCTCGAAGAAATCAGAAAATCGGATATTCCCATTACCCGCATCCAACTGAAGCCGCTTGACCCGCTGACGATTAACCAGGTTACAGCGGACACAGTGAACGCTGACCGAAAAGAAACCATGGCGCTGTCGAAGATAATATCGGCCAAAA
>SLGU01000261.1 GCA_007136525.1 Desulfobacteraceae bacterium
CCCTTGGAGCTTTCCGTGCCGATCTGGCTGTAGGCTTCTCCCCCCATCCGTATGATTTGCGGCACGGAGGACCATGTCTCCACATTGTTGAGTATGGACGGTTTTCCCCAGAGCCCGGAGATGGCTGGAAAGGGCGGACGGGGACGCGGCGTGCCGCGTTTGCCCTCGATGGATGTCATCAGGGCGGTTTCCTCGCCGCAAACGAAAGCCCCGGCTCCCTGGTATATCTCGATACTGAAGTCAAAGCCGGTGCCCATGATGTTTTTTCCCAGCAGTCCCCGTTCCTCGGCCTGCTTGATGGCGCCGGTCAATCGCTGGATGGCCAGGGGATATTCCGCCCGGCAGTAGATATATCCCTGGTTGGCGTTGATGGCCCTGGCACCGATGACCATGCCTTCGAGGATGGAATGGGGGTCGTCCTCCATGATGCGCCGGTCCATGAAGGCTCCCGGATCCCCTTCGTCGGCATTGCACAGGACGTATTTCACATCGCTTTTGGTGCTGGCGCAGAATTCCCATTTCATGCCTGTGGGGAACCCGCCGCCGCCCCGACCCCGAAGCCCTGACGTCTTGATTTCAGAGATTATACCGGAGGGGGGCAGGTCGGTAAGGCATTGATACATGGACTGATAACCGTCCCGCCAGATATAGTCGTCGATGCTTTTCGGGTCGATAAGCCCTTTGTTGCGCAGCACAATGGACTGCTGCAGGGCAAAAAACGGGATGTCCGGGAGCCGGGGTATGGGCCGGTCCGTGCCCGGGTCATGATACATCAGGCGTTCAACGGGATTGCCGTTGACCAGGTGGCTTTCCACGAGTTCCGGTGCGTCTTCCGGCCGCAGTTTCATGTAAAAGGTTTCTTCAGGGAGCACCGTCATGACCGGCCCCAGGGAACACGACCCGA
The DNA here is from genome assembly GCA_007136525.1 of Desulfobacteraceae bacterium. The sequence continues at coordinate 905 of SLGU01000261.1, forward strand.
TGCACCCGGTTTCAACAATCTGGATATCGGTCAGGCCCTGCTTTCCAATTTCCGTCTCCAGGGCGGCTTTGAGCTCGTTGCTGCCGGTGAGAAAACAGTCGTTGCTGCCGCAGATCATCAGCCGCAGACGGAATTTCTGCTGGTCCGCCGCCACGCGCTGCTTGATTTTCTCCAATGCTTCAAGGGTTGTAATCCGTTCATCCATGGTTTACCTCCTCCTGCTTTGATCCCTGCGGGTTGCGGTATTGGGCAATAATCTGATCGACTTTTGCCGTTTTCACCTGTCGGTGGGTGTCCTCGTCCACCACCAGAACGGGCGCCAGCCCGCAGGCCCCAACGCATCGGACAATCTCGAGGCTGAACAGGCGCTCCTCGTCCACTTCGCCAGGCAAAATGCCGAGTTCCTCCTCCAGCTTCTTTCCCACCATGTGCCCGCCCCGTACATGGCAGGCCGTGCCCAGGCACACCTTGATCTGGTGCCGGCCACGGGGTTTCATGGTGAAAAAGGAGTAAAAAGTGACGACCCCGTAAACCTGGGACAAAGGAATCCCCAAACCCTTGGCAACCCGCCGTTGAACGACTTCCGGCAGGTACCCGCTGATTCCCTGGACCTGCTCCAGAACGGGAATCAGGGCGCCGGGCCGGCCGCGGTTCGATGTGATGACGGCATCGATTCTGTCCCACTGCTCACCAGTGAATTCATTTGCCGCTGTTTCATTGCAACTGCACTTCGTCGAATTCATAGCCCCCCCTGATCCTTAAGGTAGATCCGTTAAATTGATCCATAAAAAGGTTACACGCCGGGTTTCCGAACCGTTCATTGTTTTAATGATGCATCTCATGGACTGTTGAACCGAATATAATCTCCACATACCCTCGCGTTGTACATGGTCTCCGTGTGATAATATTCATAGCAATAATCGTGCCGGGTTAACCGGCGGCCGCCCATTCAAAGCGGCAGTCGCCGGCTGCAACGTATCATCATTTTCTGGTTTCTCTGGACAGCCGAAGCGCCCGTTCCATTTCAAAAAAGAGGTCCCACTCCCTTATGACGCCAACGATCTTGTTGTTTTTATCGACCACCCCCATGCGCATGACCTTGTGCTGGACCATCATATAGGTCGCCTCCATCAGGTTGGCGTCTTCCCTGACGAAGACAGATGCCGGCGACATGATACCCTTTACCTTGGATTTTGCCAGTTCCCGGACTTCACGGTAAAATGCACCCGACCAGAACATGGGGGAAAACTGGATGCTGTCCGCCATGGACGGCTTGCTCATGGACAGGTAACGGGGCATCATCGCTTTCATGAGATCCCGGATGGCAAGAATGCCTTTCATTGTCCCCTGGTTGTCGAATACAATGATGGAGCGGTGTCCGATTTCCATCAGCCTGCTGGTATGGGCCGCCACCGAAAACGACTCCCGCAGTTTTTCAATGGCCTCCCCTATGGATTGATCTTCCGTGATGGTGGTGTAATCCGATATGGGGATCATGATGCTGCGAACAGTGCGTTCTTCCTGTGGCCTGTCCACCTGAGAAAAATGGTATGCCTCGTCGATTTTGGCGGCAAGGATATCGACATCGCAGGGTTTGGCGAGGTAATCAAAAGCGCCTTCCTCCAGGGCGACTGTGGCGGAAGGCTTCCGGCCGTGGCCGGTCAGCATGATGACCGGCATGTCCGGTTTCATGGCCTTGATTTCCC
>SLGU01000011.1 GCA_007136525.1 Desulfobacteraceae bacterium
GAGGACGTTTATGCCGGCACTGCCGGTGGCGTTTCAGATCTTTTTGCCGAGGCGGAGCGGATTCTGGAGGCCATCGAAGGCGATGCGGATATCGATATTGATCCACCAGCGGCCGGCGGCACAGAAGGCGCGGGCGGCAGCATGACCCTCGTCCAATACGATCTGGACGGCAATGAAGTGTTTCCTCAAAGCGGTGCGGAGACCCAGGGGCCGCCGCCTGGCGTGGGGAATCCGCTCCAGGGCATAATCCCCTTCGATACTGGGGAAGGTGATCCGGAGCCCGAGCCAGAACCGGAGCCCGAGCCAGAACCAGAACCTGAACCCGAGCCGGAGCCAGAACCTGAACCCGAGCCAGAACCTGAACCTGAACCCGAGCCGGAGCCAGAACCTGAACCCGAGCCGGAGCCAGAACCTGAACCCGAGCCGGAGCCTGAGCCGGAGCCGGAGCCAGAACCAGAACCTGAACCCGAGCCAGAACCTGAACCTGAACCCGAGCCGGAGCCTGAGCCGGAGCCTGAGCCTGAGCCTGAGCCAGAACCTGAGCCTGAGCCTGAGCCTGAGCCAGAACCTGAACCCGAGCCAGAACCTGAACCTGAACCCGAACCCGAGCCTGAGCCTGAGCCTGAGCCTGAGCCAGAACCTGAACCCGAGCCAGAACCTGAACCCGAGCCTGAGCCTGAGCCTGAGCCTGAGCCGGAGCCTGAGCCTGAGCCGGAGCCAGAACCTGAACCTGAACCCGAGCCGGAGCCTGAGCCGGAGCCTGAGCCTGAACCGGAACCTGAACCTGAACCCGAGCCGGAGCCTGAGCCGGAGCCTGAGCCAGAACCGGAACCTGAGCCCGAGCCGGAACCTGAGCCAGAACCGGAGCCTGAGCCTGAGCCTGAGCCAGAACCGGAGCCTGAACCTGAACCTGAACCCGAGCCGGAGCCTGAGCCGGAACCCGGCAAAGTCACCTTATCCGCAACGGTAGAAGCGGTTCCGGTGGACTACCCGACCATCGATTTTGGCATTTCCCACGTCCTCTTCCTCGTGGACACGGGTGACGGCGGGATCATTGGGGTGAAGGTCGACTACCCGTTTGACGACATCAAGGATGCCAGCCATCCTGAAAACTACATCGCACAGATCGAAGAGGCTTACGGGGGAACGGTTACCGAATACTACATCAAGGCAGGGCAATTATTCTATGACAGCAATGGAGACGTGGTCGACCCGGTGGCTGAAGGACTGGGAAGCTACCTGGCCCCCGGCGGTCAGGCATTTGGCGGACCCAACGTTGATGACGAATACGACCCCTCCGGATGGGTTGACCCGGGCATTGCCATCGATTACTACAACATCACGATTACGGCCACGGTGGACACGCCGCCGGAAGGCTCGGATCTGGTGCTCACACTGGATGGAAACGGAATTGAATACGAGATAACGATTGCTGAAGGAACAAACAGCGGGTTCGTGAACTTCCAGCTGGATGGAAGCCAACTGGCCGGCGCCGAATACCTTGAAGTCGTCATTGAAGATGACACGGGCGGCGGTTACGACGACCTGGATACCGACTCAACGGTGCTCATCGGCGGCGAAGGGGATGACACCCTTACCGGCGGCGCAGGCGACGATTACCTCATCGGCGGCGCCGGGGATGACACGCTGACGGGCAACGCTGGCGCAGACACATTCGTCGTCGGGGAAGGCGATGACACGATCCTGGACTACAATCTGGGTGAAGGCGACCAGGTCGTCATCGGCGTGGCGCACGACGGCCTTGAAGTTCAGGACAACAACGGCAACGCCATGCTGGTGATCAAGTCGGGTGGTGACACGCTGGGCAGTGTAACCTTTGACAATATTGCCTGGGATCCCACAATGGATGTTGACGCCCTCAAGACCCTGGTGGACATTGACGACGGGTCCATTTAATCATTAATCAAAACCCCTGCCTCAAATGGCATGCGCCCTTTTGAGGCGGGGCTTTCTTAAATTGCATGTTTCTAAGACCACCAAAGGGGAACGGGCTTCAGGCCTTTTCCCCTTTGGTTATTTAATCCGGGCGGTTGACCAGCAGCGCAAGGCTCAGGCGATTGCCGGTTCGGGTTTTCCGGTAGACCGATGTCAGGTGCGCCTTGACCGTCCGCTCAGTGATGTGAAGTTGGGAAGCGATTTCAAGGTTTGTCAAGCCCCGGGCAACCATGCCGGCAACTTTGCGCTCCATCTTTGTGAGGCCGGCAAGCGCTTTCTTATCCTCAGGCGCCGGCTTATCCGGTGCCCGGGCGGCCACATCCATGATCAGCCGCTGTATGACCTTCTGACCGAGCCAGACCCCGCCGGCGGTAATGATGCGTGACGCCTCCATGAGACGCTCTTTTACCATATAGGTATTGCCATACCCGGCAATGCCGGCCTTCAGGAAGGCAAGGCCTTCTTCCTCGCCGGGCTGATCCGATAACAGGAAGAATCGCCCGTCCGGAATATCCCGGCGCAAAGCCGCAAAGGCGGGAAGGTCCACCAGCGCGCGGTGCAGGACAACCAGTTCATAGCGCTTCGCCGCACACCGGCGTCTTACTTCAGCCGCATTTGTTGCTTTGTCCGCAGGCAATGGGAGAAAC
>SLGU01000268.1 GCA_007136525.1 Desulfobacteraceae bacterium
CTTCTGGTAAAGCCCGGCGTGAATCTCTTCAACCGCATTGGCATAGGTGAAGCTTCGCAAGGCGTCCTTGTTCCCCTCGGCCTCCGCATCCGCAATCATTTCCGGGTACATGGATTTAAACTCGTGGGTTTCACCGGCAATGGCATCCTTCAGGTTCTCGGCCGTATTACCGATGCCGCCGGCAACCCGGAGGTGGGCGTGGGCATGCACCGTCTCTGCTGCAGCCGCAGCCCTGAAGAGCTTGGCAGCCGCTTTGTGCCCTTCCTTATCCGCCTGTTTGGCATATGCCAGATATTTTCGATTCGCCTGTGATTCTCCAGCGAACGCATCCATTAAATGCTTACTTGTTTTCCCCATTACAATGCCTCCTTTAATCAAATGGTGATTGTCACGATACCGTAATAACAGGCCAGGTAATGCCAATACATAACATCCGGCCACCCTTCTTTTCATTGAGAAACGGCCTTTTATCTCAAAAAAACATAACAATATCCGTACCACTTTCAACCGGATTCGCCCCGCAGGACGCCAAAAATACCTACAACATATTGATATTGTATTTTTAAAATGAAATAAAAATAATCAGCAAGAGGGATTGTGAACGGATTTGGGAAATATGCCGCACTGTTTCCATACAGGACATATCTGTATCATCGAGTACCTTGGCCCAAGGAAATTCTGAACCTTCGATACATGCTTTGGCGGTGCAAAACCATTTGTTTAGCGTATAAAAAAGCAACACCGCCCCCCTGGCACGGCAATGGGCAGTGTGTCTCAAGCTGATGGAACACGCTCGTTTTTTCTGAAAATGATGGCGACATGGGGTTGTTTGTTGACGTCATGTTGTGGTAATAACGAATCTCGTTTAAAAGCAGTACCCATATCCTTTTCCGATCTGCAAAGGAATTTTTCATGAACGCAGAGAAACTGGCTGTCACCCCTTTGAAAAAAGTCATGGTCACCATCTCCGCCGGCAACAGGCCGGCAGGCCGGGAAATTCTGGATGGAAACACCGTTGAATTCATATTCGGGCTCGGAAAGGAAGGGCTGACGCCCCTGGAAAGAAGTCTTGCGGGAAAAAAAACGGGCGACTCCGTCACCCTGCAGATGAACCGGGCTGAGATTCCCGAATTTTTCGGCCATGTCATGATGTGCCCCCAGATTCTCGGGAGCAATCTGAACAGTTTTTACATGAACCTTAAAATCCGAGGCGTTGAATCCGCATCGCCCCGCGAAGTGGTACGGGCCATGGCGCAGACCACTTCGTGCGGCGAGGGGTGCGCCTGCGGCTGCGAATGCGATTAGAAGCCATTTTAAAACCGCATCTGAGGTTTTAAAATGGCTTATAGAACCTGTCTCAACGTTGACGGCTCCGCAAAACGTCCAATATCTGCGTTACGCGCAATTTCCGAAGAATCTCAAACACGCGTAAAAGTCGGATATGAGAGGACGTTAGTCCTTGAAAACAAACTTCCCGCCGATAAAACCGGCAACCCCGGTGGCGCCGAACATGATCAGGTTCAGAATCAGGAAGCTGCCGCGCCGGGCTGCGCCGGAATAGATGACATCCGGATTGATGAAAAACCATATGACAATCAGAAAGGCGGATATGGCGACAACGACCGCAGCTGCAATCTTGGCCATGAACATGGTCGTCCGGGCCCCCTTGTATTTCCGCTGCCATTCATTGTAGCCGGTGTACATGACCACAGGCATGGACAGCACCACCATGAATGCAAAATAAAACGCCGCCCAGGCCAAAGATTGAGCTTCCCTGCCGAAAACAGCGGCGATGAACATGAACAATACAACAATGGGCAGCACCCCGTTTGGCACATGAACCGTGATGGGATGGGCATGATTGACAACAAGCTGGCCGTCTATGAAATCCCGCAGGCCGGAAGCGCTTTTTGACTTGCCGGCGCCTCCCGGACCGGATGACGGCGGGGGAGTGGCTGCCGGTTCTTCCGGTTTTACATTTCCGGCACCTTCCGGCTTGGCCTTGTTTCTTTGTTTCTCCTCGTAGGGCTTTGCTTCTTCAGGGCTGATTTCAACAAACTTGCTTTTGTCCGCACCGCAAACCGGGCATTTTTCCGGGGGACTGTCCCCATTATGGATATAATCGCAAACGGTGCATCGCCATTTTTTCATCATTTTCTCCTTTGTCAGATCTTTTTCGCCGAATTACGTGCTGCCATCAATCAAAAAGCGTGCATAGGAAAAAAATACGTATTGTTTACGCCGGATGCAAACCCCTTGCAAAAATCGCATTCTCACGGCCGGATAAACGCGCATGCCCCTTTCGCAAAACCCTGTTATTCTGAAAAACATACATTCTGTGCAGCATAAAGGCAAGGACCAACCCGACAATTGAAGCTTTGCGCAATCCTTTTGCTTGACACATGAATGTCCTTAAATAATATTATTTACAAGGCGAGAACATGCCCGGAACGATAAATATTTTTGGAGCTGTCAATACTTGATGGACTCGTAAAAAGTCGTTTTCAGACGGCTTTGTAAAAAGTTCAAGATCCAGGCGCGAGCAATTTTTGAAGAATTGATAGTACTTATGCGTACGTGAGATTCTTCAAAGATTGCTC
>SLGU01000290.1 GCA_007136525.1 Desulfobacteraceae bacterium
ATCGACGAGTTTTTCGCGTACAAGGGGCTGATCGAAAAATACGACACCCTGTGGCTGGATACGGCCATGGCCCTGGCGGATTACTTTCCCGTTGAACTCCCTTACAGCCTGGACGCGCTGCGGTGGGACCGCATCATGTACGGATCGGATTTCCCGAACATCCCCTATGCCTGGGACCGTGAGCTGAAATTGATTGATAGCAAAAATTACAGCAGGGAATTCCTCCGTCCGTTTCTGGGAGAAAACGCCCGGGCGTTTTTCGGTATCGGGCGGGATTGATTCCGGCAGGCATCGTCCTTATTCCTCTCCGACTGGTAAAATCCGTTTTTCCTTGATGGCAGCAGCTTTTTTTGCAGGCGATATTGCGTAACGCGCCGTAAATCAGTTCGATTATGACAGGATCGCCGGAATCGGCTTTGAGACGGCAAAGAATTATTGCATTTAAAACCAACAGGGATTTTGTTTGTCGGTGTAGGCGATTCGCTGCCGTTAAAATTAAAATCACGAAGCGGTCCTGGTTGTCGGAAGCATCCCATAGATTGTCAGGTCCCCAATAAAATCAATGATCTTGTCCAGATTGTATTTCTTGTCCAGCGAAATGCGCAAGGACATGATTTCAATGAGGCCTGTCAGCGCGTATGCCGCCAGATCCGGATCCACGGGACGAATAATGCCTTCCCGGACAGCCGTCTCGATCTCGCGTCTCACCGGTTCGGTGAGCCCGTGATAAATTTTTTTGATTTTCTCTTCCGGCCACTGATCGTCGCCTGCCATTTCAGCCCTAAGCTGGTTCAGTATCTCATTGTACCGGGTGTAATTTTCATAAAAGACCTTGCCCCGGATCTGCATCCGCCTGAAAAAATCGGTTTCGCCCTTGATGGCAACCGCCGCCTCGCCCACGATATTGCGGAACACGTCGTCGATCACTTCAATAAACAGGTCCCGCTTGTTTCTGAAATAAATATAGAATGTCCCGGTTGAAATATTAAGCGCGCCGGTAATATCGACAATTTTTGTGTGGTGGTATCCCTTGCGGGTAAAAACCGCGATGGCCTGTTTGATGATTTCGGCGCGTTTTTTTTCTTTTTCCCTGTTGGTGGATACGGTTTTGCGGACATCGTATTCTTTGGATACGGCTTCGGGTGCGGCATCTGTGGTTTCCAGTTTTTCTTTCAACACCGATAAAGGTAGCCGGGCGCCTTTTTTCAACCGGCTGATTGTTCTGAGCTGCTGCAGGTGGGTTTCATCATAATAAGCCATGGTCGGGCCGGTTTTCCTGGGCGGATGAAGCAGACCGTGGCGCAGATAAAAATGAATGGTTGTCCGCGGAACCCCTGACTTTTCCTCCAGTTCCATGATTCTCATATCCGTCTTCCTCTCAATGCTCAAACTGTAGACTTTAACTCTATAGTTTTAATCGTCACTATTGCCTGTAAAACAAATACCCGATGATGAATACCATTTTTATTGCCAATTAAATTATATTAAATCAATATATTATAAAAATTCATCGGATTTTGCGGTTGCCTGAATTTATATATTGACGATCTGTTTTCTATAGATTAATTACAGAAACGAAGCGTCATTTTTTATAGATTTAACAAAAGCGATCATGTCTGTCAAGCCATAAACAAAGAATGTTAAGGAGGCGCCAATGGGAAAACCGAACCTCGCCATCATCGGCATCGGTGAAGTCCCCACCGGAACTTACCCGGACCGGTCCCAATGGGACATCATTTATGAAACCTGCATTCAGGCGGTCAAAGATGCCGGCATTCACAAAAACGACGTGGAAGCCGTCATCACGGTCGCTCCCCAGGCCCAGCCCCAGTTGATTGCGGAAATATCGTTTGGAAAGATTCCGGAGGAACTCGGCTTAAAGGGTTGCAAGGACGTCTGTATCTGCAACGCCGGCGGGGCCTCGACCTCCAACTGCCTGCGGCTTGCCGAACAGTTAATTGAAAGCGGCAAAGCCGAATTTGTATTAATCCCACATGTAACTGTTCACTCCACCATACCGCTGCCCGACCTGATTAACTTTTTCGCCAAGGCAGGCATCGATCTGCAATGGGAATACCCCTACGGCACCACTTACAACGGCATCATCGCCATGATGACCCGCCGCTATATGTATGATTCCGGAACAACCGAGGAAGAAATGGCCGCTGTGGTGGTTTCCATGCGCAAGTGGGCAGCCCTGGACCCCAACTCCATCTTTTACGGCAAGGAAGTCCCTTCCATTGAAAAAGTGTTGTCGTCGAGCATGGTCTCCTCACCCCTGCATAAACGCGAATGCAACGTGCTGGCCGACGGCGGCGCGGCCATGGTGGTAACATCAGCTGAAAACGCCAGGCGGATGGGACGCCCAGCCGCTGTAAAACTCGGCGAGAGCGCCCGTTATTTCAGCGCGTTTACCACCACCCGGAGCACAGAGGCGGTCAAAGACGGTTTTATAAACGCGACAAAAGAAGCCCTCGATGAAGCCGGCCTTGCCAACGAAGACATCGACATCTGGAACCTGTACCTGGCCTATCCCGTGGGCCACCCCATTTTCATGGAGAGCATCGGTTTGTGCGAACCCGGACAGGCTGGAAAAAT
>SLGU01000043.1 GCA_007136525.1 Desulfobacteraceae bacterium
ATCTAATTTACCAAAACACAAAATCACAAACCAACTTTTAACTGAACATTTTGGCTCCTGTTTTTTTCCAAACCTGATACAGGTATTTAGTTTTTAATAAACTTTTCTACAACGCGATTACCTGACTCATCAATAACCATTAGCATATATACACCATTTTTCAGGTGGGATACATCCAGATCCATGCGCACAGCATCGCTTTGAGTGGCATAAACCACCTGCCCTACAACGTTAACAATATGAATGGAATTGAATCCATTAAGATTGGCAACCGACAACCTTGTGCTTGCAGGATTGGGATAAACGGTAAGGGAGTTGGTGTTGAACGAAGGAACAGAGACATTGGTAAGACCTTCGGCAATCTCCAACCATCCATATGCTTCGGTAAAGCCCCAGTTGCGGTTCCATTTGGATGACCAGCTCCAGATAAAATCCCTGCCAGCCTCTGGTGTGGGGTCATTCCTGTCGGCAACATTGATGTCGAATTGAAAACCTGATAATTCAGAAATTACAATGGGAACAAACTCATCATCATCGTCCAAAAATCCCAGTTCACCATCAACACTTGGAACAATCAGAAGCCATGGGATTCTTACTTCAGTGGTATATCCATTATCCGTAAGAACGGTACGTGAAGTATAATCAAGATGTCCAATACTACCCACCATTCCACTCACCCAGCCACCTCCGGTAATGGAGTCGGCCCTTGCAAGATCCGTGTCGGGCCATACCCGCAACTGGCTTGCCTGTTCCAAAGACCAGTCGGGCATTACAACAGTAGTATCGGCAAAAAGGAAAAACAACTCAATATTGTCATTGTCCCATGCATTATCGAAATCGACCATACTGCGAGGAACAAACTCATTATCTGTAACTTCAACATAGAGGTAGAAATAATCTTCATCCATAGTGGCCTTCCACATCACGTCAAAGACATCGCTGGGCTCAACAGGAATGGCGCCTTCGACATACCATGCATCGGTAACATCGTACACCAGGTAATTGGGTTCAATAAGACTCCAGAAGCCTTCATTTGCCAGCCCGTCAATGACTACTTCACCTTCCCAATCGAAAATAGGATGAATCGGTGCAACAGCCCTGGAAAAATCAGGATCTTCTGAGGGGATTGTTTCTGCTGACAGCATTCCTGCTGCCCAAAAAATGGAAATCAATAGTACACTTAATTTTTTCATAACGAATTGTTTTTGTTAATTAATATTTGATTGGATTTGTATTGAAAACAGACATTAAAATGGTGGGCTTATTGCCTACCATATCAATATCCGGGATTTTGAACCATATTAGGGTTATTTGCTATTTCTCTTGCAGGTATGGGAAAACAGACAGCCCTGTCGTTCCATGCCGGTCTTCCTTCAACTCTGGCAATCTCACTTTCGGCAATTCCCCAGCGAATTACATCATACCAACGGATCTGTTCTCCGATAAACTCTTTTCTTTTCTCCTCCATTAGTAATTCCATAAATTCATCAAGGGTATTGCCTGTAAAATCAAAAGGTGTTGTTTCATCCAGATAATACCCCCTGGCCCGGCGAATAATTTTATTTAGCCAAACTGTTGCTTCAGGAATACGGTTGAGATGGGCAAGGGCTTCTGCATGAAGCAAATACACCTCCGCAACCCGCATCACTATCTGATTTTCATAAGAAACATCGGGTGCCATACCACCAGAGTTGGATGCATTGCGGTAATTGCTGATATATTTTTTGGGGGTATACTTGTTTTTTGAACTCATCTGAACTCTTCGTGGTGGATTAAGAAAAAACAATGTATCCCTAATCTGAATGGTGTCTCCCCTAAAGATATAGGTACGTGTAGGGCCGGCAGAATAAACAGTTTCAGAAAAACGTATATCGCGCACATCAAAATTGCTTAATTTTCCAGGCACTGCATGGCTATCATCTTCTCTGATCATAACATCCTCGTGCACAGCAACATTGTCGCGTCCCATTCCATGCCCACCCACATACATCTGGTAATGATTGGCTGAACCACCACCCATCCAGGGAGAGGTAGTAGTAAGGTCGGCATATTGTAATTCAAACACCGATTCGGGGCCATTTCTGTATTTGCCATTGAAATTATCGCCAAAATAGGGAAGCAGTCCTTTGTCGGGGTTTTCATCAATAAACTGCTGAAACTTTTCTGCTGCCTTTTCATATTTCTTTTGAAAGAGATATACTTTACCCAGATAGGCAGTGGCTGCGCCCCGGGTAGCTCTTCCCAACTCACTGTCGCTTAATTGTGATGCCAATGGAAGGATCTCTTCTGCCTTTTTAAGGTCTTTTTCAATTTGCTGGTAAACTTCTGATGGTCTTGATCTGGCTTTTTCATAATGCTGCCGCTCAGACACGATGGATGTATGCATCACAATGCCATACTGGTCGTCTTCATCAAAAGGCCTTCCCCAGGAGTGAAGCAGATAAAAATGGTTAAAGGCACGCAAAAAGTAGGCCCCACCCAGGATCAGATCTGACTCACGCTCATCCAGCCCATCAATGGGTCCTTCCTCCAGGTATTCAATGATACGATTTGTATTTGCCAGGCTTTCATAGTAACCTGAATACAAATAACTTG
>SLGU01000080.1 GCA_007136525.1 Desulfobacteraceae bacterium
CGATCTGCCCGCTGTGGACCCGGGCCCGGGACAGGGCGATGGTGGACGGGCTGAACTTCCACGACTCGCGCCACATGGCGATCACGCAGCTCTCGCAGAAGCTCGACGTGTTGAGCCTGGCGCGGATGGTCGGGCACAAGGACATCCGCCAGCTCATGACCTACTACAACCCCGACGCCGCGGACCTGGCGAAGCGGCTGGGATAAAGTGGACCCGTAGGTAATGCAGCATGACCGTCGAGAGTGGACCCAAAAGCGCAGCGGCGCTGCACAGTTTCCGCCGGATCGTCTAATTCGATTCCAGGCGCCACCCCGCTACAGGCCGCATTCCTGCTGGGTTGGCGGCGGGAGTTTTAGACGCCAATCAGGCACCCTTATGCTTCGATCTTCACGCAGCGCCGCATGATCCCTTGATGCCCGACGGCGATCCATGTCTCTCCGTTACAGGCGGCAGCTTTGACTGTGCCAGCCATCGGGATCGGGACACGCGCCCAGTGCTCTCCGTCGTCGTGGGATTCGAGGATGTACCCGCCGCCCGCGTTCGTGTACCCGGACACGCTGAGCGCCACGGACCCATCTGGCGCCGCAGATTGCCATAGATCGATATTGGTCCCGCCGCCCGCTATCACCCGGCCATTGTGGTTGGCGGCTATGGTGCAAACGGCCTGGCGCAAGTCCGGCCCGCTTGTGACCATCGTGCAGTCGGGATCGAACTGGAATCCGTAATTTTGCAAGCCGCCGACATTCCACGTCTCATGCCGCAGAAGCGGGCAGTTTCCTTGCTCGACATATACGAGCGTGCCATAGCGGATGCGCTCGTTGGTTATCGGCATGTTATGCACCGCAACTGACAGGCCGTTAGTTGTGTTGCCTCCCTCATCAAACAGGGGCGTATTGGCCCGCCCTGCGCGAAGCATTCGCCCGTTCACGACCGCTACCGCTTTATAATTCGACGCGAGCATGAAGACATTATCATTGACTTCGGGGTCTTCGGCATCGGGGTTAATTGTGAACTCCAGGTGATCTGCCCAGTGCTGGTAAAAAACGGCGTCGAGACCTTGGACGCTGAACATCATATCCGCTGGAGACGCCCCCTCAACCTCACCCGACCCGACCCCAATCTCGTGAAACACCCAGGTTCCGTTCCGTTCGCACCGCACGAACGCAAACATCAACCCGTTGAAGTCATACTCGCCCGCCGGCGGGGCAGTGGTTGAAACCGACTCGTCCAGCCCGTCATAGTAGAAGCGTGGAGTCCATCGGAACCAGGTTTCCCCGTTGTCGTTCGACCGAAGCATCTGCGGCTTTGCGACAAACAAGCCGCCCCAGTCCGTGACCACCCATGTCCCGTCTCCGTCCGTTGCGCAGCAGGTGAACCGCGGCGCCAGTATGTACGGGTCGGACGCCTGCTCAGCCGTAGCGCCCCACTGATCAAGCACCACCCATGTCTCTCCGTTGTCGGTGGATCTTGCCATGTGCCCCGAGTAGGACACCGCAATCCACACGCCCGCCCGATCCGTATCAACCCACATCAAACGCCGCATCAAGTTGTGCCCCAGGAATCCCAGTTGGGTCCATGTGCGGCCGTCATCCACCGACCGGTACAGCCCATACGTGACGGATGTCGCAACCCATACGCCGTCCGCCCCCCACGCGACCGACCCAAACCGCTCGCCAAGGCCGTCTGTTTGTGCCATGCGCCACTCTTCGATGCAGCACTCCTTGGGCTCGGACTCAAACCCGATGATGCGCGGGGCCGCCCAGTCTTGCCCGACGAACTCGACCAGCACCCGGTCGCCTACCTCGAACGCATCAGCGTTGCAGTCCATGTAGACAATGGGGATGTCAGATAGGGACTCCGCCTGATTTATCGGCAGGCTTTGCGCCGAGGAAACCTCGGCGTCCAGGCTCACCGAACCGGTGTCGGCAGCATCGTCTACCGCGGTCAGCGTGCCAACCCGGTAGGTCGGCTTGAACCGCTGCCACCCGGGCAGGATCGCAGCATTGAAGAAAGCCTGTGCCGGAGACTGGCCGGCGCGGTAGTGCAATTGCCCATCGCGCGCGCACACATAGCCAGCCTCTCCCGAATACCCCGGCTTGATGATCACCCGCGTATCGCCTTCCCCGGGTATCTCCACGGTGCCCACGGCCCCGGATAGATCCTCCGTCAAGTCGGCGCACCATAGATTCCGCTGGGTGTCTTGCGGGATGGCGAGCAATTCGTTTTGCCGAGAAACAAGCCCGGCGCGACGGGCCTGCAATTCACGAAGGTGGAGGTCAGCCTTATCGCGCTCTTTGGCGAGGAAAACCATTTCCACCTGGATCTCCACCAGGCGGCTCGAGACCTCCCCGTCTATAAGGCTAAGACTCAACCCGTCTAATTCGAAGTCGTAACTCATCTCGATCCGAACGCCACGACGAAATAGGTTCTATGCGGGCTGCTTGCCCTGTAGGCGTAACCAAACCCCATCTCGGTGTAATACGGGGTCAGAATGTTGGTCCGGTGAGGAGGGGAGTTCATCCACGCATCCATCAGGTCCGATACGTCATCAAATCCGCCTGCACAATTTTCTCCGATCGAATCCCA
>SLGU01000260.1 GCA_007136525.1 Desulfobacteraceae bacterium
TCGGCGCGGTTGACCCGGTCGGCCTTGTTGTTGTGCGTGGTCAGGTAAATGGTACCGTCGCCGGGGTCCGCCTTGAAACCGGGCTGGCACCGCTGGTTCAGCAGGTCTATATCTTCCCGGGTCAACCGGTTGTCCCGCAGGTTGTTCAATACGGATATGAACTGTCCGTCCGTCTGCCGGTAAATGCGCTCCAGTTCGATATATACCGGCCGATTATCGCTGAGCACGCGGGCGCCGAAGAAAAAAAGCGTTGAATAGGCGTTTTTGAGCACCTGCCATTCGGGCTCTTTGACCACGGGCGGCAGCTGGTGCAGATCGCCGATAAACAGGACCTGCACGCCGCCGAAAGGGATGCGGCGATTGCGCCGGACATGGCGCAGCACGGTGTCGATGGCATCGAGGAGGTCCGCCCGGAGCATGCTCACCTCGTCGATGATGAGCAATTCCATTTTTCTGAGCAGGTTGCGCTTGGTGGCGTGCATTTTCAGGTTGCGCAGGAGGGTGGCCGGCGTGTTCATTTCGAAGCCGGCCCCGATGGTGTCGGGAAGCGGCTCCATCGGGTAGAACGCGCCGAACGGGAGCTGGAAAAGGGAGTGCAGGGTAACGCCGCCGGCATTAATCGCTGCAATGCCGGTTGGGGCCGCGACAATGCAGCTCTTATGGGTCCGGGCGCTGATATCCTGAAGGAAGGTGGTTTTCCCGGTGCCGGCCCGCCCCGTGAGAAAGACGTGGCGGCCGGTGCTGTTGATAAATTTCGAAGCCAGCGCAGTGGCGTGTTCAGTCATACAGATTGCCAAGGTAGTAGCGATAATCGGTTTTTTCGGAGAAAACAACCTGGCGGTTGTGACCCCGGTGGATAATGTGGTGCGGAAAGTCGGGAAGTAGTATTCCGGGTCCTCGTGGCATAATCATTTTTTTTATTATTTGAAATCGTTAAAGTCAAGTAACAAAATAAATCTGTCCCCTTTTTGCGGGATCTGTTATGCGGGGGATTAGGATTTCTGAAGGCGGAGGCGTTTATGCAGGTTATTGATTTCTGGGTCATCGAGGCCCCGTTGTACTTTCTGGACAAGTTCTGCATGCATGCGGGGCTGGAACGGGACAGTGCCGTACCGCTGGTCTTCAGCCTTCAACAGGACCGGTTTGCCGAGGCGCGACTGGTTTTCCCCGGCGCCAGGTGCCCCCATCCCGAACCCTGGCTCAAAGTGCTGGCCCTTCTGTACCTGCACAATATCTCCTTCAAGATCTACCAGGCCACCGGCAATGAAGGCCATTGGACGTCCCTGACCCTGCTCGAACCCGCAATAGATACTGAACTGGGTGATATCCTGGGCTTTGCCGCAGGAGAAAAGATCAGTCAGCTGAAAATGTATAAACAGATGCTCGGCAGGGTTTTCAAGCTTCTGGAAAATATGCGCAGCGCTGAAGCACAGGACCGGCAGGACGGGCAGGGCGGTTCTGGGGTTTAGAAGGCGTCCCGGCGCTGATCGTTTCCCTGCCCGCCCGGTGCATGCAGGTGCGCCTGCTGCTTCAGGTTCCTGGAAATGGACCTGCGCAGGTGCTCGATCCGGGTCAGGGTGTAGTGGTTGATGGGCGAGCGGAAAAGATCCTTGACCAGCAGGAGCCGCCCCAAATGCTGGTTTTCCGTATGCACGGGCAGCTCCAGCTTGAAAAGGTGCCGGGTGCACGCCGCGTCATCCGGCTGGAACCCATTCCGGGTCCATGTCTTTTTCAGGCACAGATTGTCGGGTGTGCCGTTTGACGGTTGTTCGCCGGCGCTATCAAATGACAGGCACCCGCAGTCCAGGCTGATCTCGGCCAAATCCATGTCCAGTTCCGTCATGGCCCGGCAGATATTGTCCCATAGCGTCTGAAGGTCTATTGATTCGTTGATGGCTACCTGCAGATCCAGAAAACGCCTTCTGTCCTTTGCCATGCCGGTGACAAAGGAGACGTCTCCCAGCCAGCTGCTGAATTTTTCCCCGTCGATGTAATTAAAGTAGCCCATTACCTTCAAAAACGCGAACATCAATACCCCTATGCCCAGGAACAGAAGGAAAAGGCCGAATTTTTCAACCTTGATATTGATGAGAAGGAGGGCATACAGTCCCAGGACAAGCGTCAGGCAATACAGGATAAACACGGCCTTGCCGCTGGTGAACCCGATTTTCAACAGGTGGTGATGGATATGCCCGCTGTCCGCATGCATGGGGTTTCGGGCCAGGATAAAGCGCCGGACCGGTGAGAAAAGGGCCTCGAAAACGGGCAGGCCCATGGCCAGCAGGGGAATGACCAGCGCTGCCCCCACCTGCCCCTTGACCGACCCCACGATGGAAAATGCGGCCACGCAGTAACCCAGGAAATAGCTGCCGCTGTCCCCCAGGAATATCTTGCCGTTCTTCTTGAAGTTGTATGGCAGAAAACCGGCCACCGACCCGCCCAGGAGGGCAAAAAAGACCGCCAGTGCGTAGTTGTGCGCAAACACGAGAAAAACGACCATCACCATGCAGGTGAACAGGGTGATGCCCGCCGCCAGCCCGTCAAGCCCGTCAACCAGGTTGACGGCGTTGATGATCAGGACA
>SLGU01000312.1 GCA_007136525.1 Desulfobacteraceae bacterium
CATCCCGTTCGATATCCGTACCGTCGCTGTTTACCTCTATTTCATTTTCAGAGGTATCCGGTACTCTTTTGACGCAAACCAAAATTTCCATGTTCATCCTCCCCAAAAAGTTGATTACAATGATGACGGGAAGCCGAAAGGCCGGCAACGCGGCTACCGGCTTCCCATTAAGTCTATCCTTTTTTGATCTGGCGCGCGATGAGCTCCGACAGGTCGATGGCTTCCATCTGGCCTTCGAGACCGGCAACCTTGATGGCATCTTCCATGTTGACCAGGCAGAACGGACAGCCGGTCACAATAACGTCGGCACCGGCTTCCTTGGCCATTTCCACCCTGAGCACGCCCATGCGCTGTTCTTCCTCGGGCTCGTAAAACAGCATCAGTCCGCCGCCGCCGCAGCAGAAAGAGCGGTCTTTGCATTTTGTCATGTCGACCCGCTTCATTCCGGGTATGGCATCCATTACCGCCCGCGGTGCATCGTATATTTCATTGTGCCGGCCGAGATAGCAGGGATCATGGAAAGTATAGAGCTTGCCTTTTTCAGTGTCGTCGAGGGGGTTGAAGGCAATGTTCTTTTCATTGATATTCCTCAGCACGAATTCACTGATGTGCTCCACAGGCGGCAAGCCTTTATAGTCTTTCTTCAGGGCGTTCAGTGCATGGGGATCAGAGGTGACGATGGTCTTGGGGCCGCTTTCGAGGATCATATCGGTATTGTGGTCCCTGAGTTCCAGGAACAGCATCTCTTCCCCGAAGCGGCGGACATCGTGTCCGCTGTCCTTTTCGTTTTTGCCGAGGATGCCCGTATCGGCGCCTGCCGCGGAGAGCACCGTGGCCGTGGCGCGTGCAAGCTCTGCCATGCGGTCGTCATAGGAGGTGATGCTGTCGACAAAGTACAGGGTTTCCGCGGTGTCGCCGCCGGAAAGGTCTTTTACTTTTACATCTTCCGGGAGATCCTTGGTCCACTCGGCCCGTTTTTTCTCCATCTTTCCCCAGGGATTGCCGCGCTTGCCCAGTGCGTTCAAGGGCTTCTGAAGGGACTGGGGAACCAGCCCGTCATCGACCATGCCACGGCGAAGATCGACGATTTTATCGATATATTCGATGGTGACAGGGCATTCCTCTTCGCAGGCGCCGCAGGTGGTGCAGGACCATATTTCATCTTCCTCGTAAATGTCACCGATGAGCGCTTCGTTTTTGATGAAATGGCCTTTGAGCGGATAATGGGAGAAGGCGTAATCCCTTCCCTTGATGGAAATAAAGCGCGGGGAGAGCGGGCGCCCCACGGCATTGGCCGGGCAGTGATCGCTGCAGCGGCCGCAGTCCGCACAGGAATAGAAATCAAGGATGTGTTTCCAGGTGAAATCTTCAAATTTCTTAACGCCAAAGGACTCCAAGTCGGCTACTTTTTCGTCTTCAACACCCCACTGAACCGGTTTGACGGCCCCCTTGTCGAGTTTTTTGAGAAAGACGGTCGCCGGCCCGGTGATCATGTGGAACAACCGGTCAAGGGGGAGGAGCACGATAAAAACAAAAATGCTGATCAGCAGGATAAAATAAACCAGCGTGTTGAGGGTGCCTGCCGCGGCAGCGGAAAGCCCCCCCAGGATGATGGAAGCAAACCATGTGCCGGTCAGGGGCGCTATAAACCGGTAGCTCTCACCCGCGGCCTGGGCGGTGACGGCGGCGCTGCCCAGGAAAATCATATCCAGGAGCGCGATTGCCCCCAGTAAGGATATCAGTAAAAGCGCCCATGGCCTTGATCTGTCCTTACCGAATTTTTCGGGGACGTCATAGCGGGACGGCTTCAGGTGTCCCCTGCGGACGGCTGCAAATATGCAGGCAGCCAGCAGCACCGTAAGGGCGATGTCTGAAATGATCGCATAGCCCGCACCGATGGTCGTATCAAGAGCAGGCATCTGAAGGCCGGTGAAGCCGGCATATATCAGCATCAGGACATGGATGGACAACACGGCCAAGCTTAAAATGATGGATATATGGGTGTAGCCGATATCTGCGTAACCCGGCCGTGGCATCCGGTGGTGCGGGAAGTGGTAAAGGGCGAACAGGCGCTCGCCGATCCGGTCCAATGGTGGGCCTTGTGCTGCCCTGAACAGCGGTGCCATGCGCATGGCGAGCACGTACGTAAATGCCCCCACGCCTGCCGCTACAATGATCAACGCCAGGATTGCTTTCATAGGTTCAAATGTCTCCCTTCATTAAATTGTATAGATAAAGATTGAAATCAATCATACAAACTTTTTTTGAACATACCGCTTTTATTGCTGATCCAGGCGAAAAAACAAGGGCTGTGCAACTGGCTTCCGCCGGGCCGGGGCAGAAAAGCGATCCGGGAAAACCGGATGAATGAGTATTCACTCATTTATCAAAAATATCGCCGTTCTGTCAAGGATGTTTTATATTATAAAGGGTTCATCAATTTTGAGATAGCTTCTAAGAAACTGCTGGTATAGGATTGCCCTGTTTCAAGATCAACCATTTCAATCCAAATAGGGAGGTTCTCAGATGTCCAAATGGCGATGTGTTCCGTGCGATTATGTGTATTACCCGGCCGAAGGCGATGCCGAGGGCGGCATTGCCCCCGGGACGTCCTTTGAAAACCTGCCCGACCACTGGTCATGCCCTGTTTGCGGCGCGGGAAAGGAAGCGTTCGAGGAGATTGACGAATAGCCGGCTTTCAGGACGCTGCCGGCCGTTGTCCGGTAGCGGAGATGTCCTGCAGAATGCCTGTAAGCATCTCCCGGAACGATGCGGATGAATTTTTGATCACACTGTCATCCGTCTTCCGGAGGGCCTTGAAAAATTCCCGGCTTTTTTTCCGTTGTGCTTCCTGCCAGGCGCTGCTCAGGTGCGCGCTGATGTCGATCCCCCCGAACATCGCTGCATGGGGCGTATCCCTGCGGCTGTGGGCCCAGTTGATGACGTGGGCGAAATAGAGAAGGCAACGGTCGGTCAGGACAAAGAGCAATTGGTCGTTTTCAGGCGGGCCGACGCGTATGTTCACCCCGCCAAGGCGGAGCCCCTTGATCCGGGCTGCGGCCATTTTTTTCACGCCGGCAGCGGCCGACCCCGCGCCGATACCCGCCCCTATCGCCGTAAATACGCCGAAGGTAAGCCCGCCCAGGGCCAGATCCACGGTTGATCCGATGCCTGCTCCGATGCCCGCCCCGGCAATGGCCATTTGCTTTTGCGTCAGACCCAGCACCTGCCATGTCTTACTGTCGAAAAGGTCATGTCTGAGGATCGATTGCGGCGGGAGTTCGTAGGAGAAGATGTTGTGTTTGAATCGTTTTTTTATAAGCTGGTGGGCCTCTTTTTCAAAGTCCGCGATCCGGTTTCGGTAGGCTTGGAGAAGATCTTCGCGGAACGTGTCGATTCGCGTTTCGTCCTTGCAGACTTTTTCGATATGGAATGCCGCTGCTTTCCGGATCAGCGCTTCAATGACGGCCGATGTTTCCTCAAGGCGCCGGTGCCAGTCCGCTTTGAAGGATGAAATCGTTTCCTCCAGGGCCGGCTGCCAGTCCGGATCAATGTGCTTCAGGCTTTCCAGCAGGTCGATACGCTGGGCAAAACTGGCCCTGTGGGCATCAAAGCGGCGGATGATGTTGAAATGCTTCCGGGCCTCGTTTTTCCACGTCTCGATATTGTCAACCGCGTTTTTTTCCTTTGAATTGATGACGATCATGCGGGGAAGGCCGGTTTTTCGGAGAATTTCCATTTCAAGGGAATCGATTCGCCTTACCGGGCGGGACCCGTCCACCACGAAAATAATCCCCGCGCCGTCTGCCAGGGGGGAAAACAGCGCGCACTCATCGGCAAAGTCTTCCTCTCCCCGGTGGGTCCGGATAAATTCGGAGATCATCCGGTCATCGGGGCCTGTGTAGGCCTCGATCCATTCCAGCGTCCGGCGGGGGTTCTGAAATCCGGGAGTGTCAACGAAACGGATGACGGTGCGGCCGTCTATGCGGACGGGGTGCTCCCGGCATTCACGCGTTTCACCCGGCGTGGGGCTTATCTTGACGCTGTCGTCCTCGGCCAGGGTCGATACAACCGACGATTTCCCCTCGTTGGGATGGCCGAGTACGGCAAACAGGGGCGGTTTTTCAGTCAACGGGTTGGCCTCCAATGGATTCGGTTCGCATATAGGGGTCTTTCAGGAGGGCGACGGCCTGCGACCAGATTTTCCGGTCCATCTCCGAGGGCGGTCCGGGGATCCTGTCAGCGCCGGGTTGACCGAGCAGCGCGATGACCATCCCCGCCGTTCCCCCGGCGGCGGATCGCAGCGCCTTGATCCACGCCATGTTTTCCCTGATGGGGGGCTGCCACGCTTCCTGGATCACAACGATACGGGTCGAGGAACTGTCTGCGCCTTTTTCCAGAAGCGCCTGCCGGAGCATCCGTGCGTCTGAGGCGGCATCCATTTCCGAGGGGATAACGGCTGCCGGGTGCATGCCGAGTGAGGCGCCCAGGTATTGATCCAGCCATGCCCTGTTGACCTGATCATGGATTTCCTCCGGTACCACCACGATTGCCGGTGTTTCCCCGGCTCCCTTTTTCCCGGCGCCCGTTTCTGCGACCGGGTCGGACAGGCTGGCGGCTGAATTCATCCGGTACGGGGTGCTTTTCGTCTCGATTCGCGGGGTCTTCATCCGCGTGACCAGGCGGTCGCAGGTCCCGTGATTGAAAGTGATGGCGGAAAGCGCCCGGCGCTTCAGAATATATCCAGCTGCGGCAAGCAGCAGTCTCGGTAGAAACCCGTAAAACAGAACCGCCAGAAAGATAAACGGCCACCATGAGACCAGGTCGCCGGTTGCCAGGTGAAAAATGCCGTCTTTCAATATCATCTTCGAACCGGCGATCTGTTCGAGCATCGGATGGGCAAGGGGGGGTGAAAACAGCCATGACCATGGCAAGGCTGCCACCTCAACGAAGCGCAGTATCGATTCCGGCGCAACCTTAAGGGTGGTTTGCCAGCCAAAGGCAAGATCGGTAATGGTGATTTTTAAGAAAAAGGCGCCCAGAATACCGGCATTATAAAAAAGGCCGAACAACTGGGCCAGGAGAAATACCGGCCAGAAAAAAACAGACCCGTATATGGTTTTTGTTTTTCCCAGCAGTGCAAAGATTTCCCGGAACCGGTTCGACCTGTCCGCGTCCATCCGTTTTCCGGCAAAACGGCCGATTTTCCGGAGCAGGACGCTAAAAAGGGCCGTCAGCAGGGGGTAGACCAGTTTAAACGACCCCGTCAGCTTCATTCGATGGGCTGTTGCGGACAAAAACAGGGCAATCAGCAGCAGTGCCTGGGGAACCAGAAGCACCCACAGGCAGGTGAACACGTTGACCGGTTCACGTCCCGAATAAGACAGGAGCCCCATGGTCACGCCCGCGCCCAGGAGCAGCGCCAAACCGGCGACGAGAAACCGGATGGTGCGCATGGCTTCGGAATATGCGTCGCCGGGAAGCAGGGTTGCAGCCCCGGCGTTCCTTTTCTCTATTGCCCGCCGCGCTTCCAGCCAGTGCCGTACGAGTTGTCTGCGAAACGCCGGGGTGTCTTTCCATGTGTCCCTGCCGGGGAAAGAGCGGTATGCATTCCGGTCAAACGCCAAATCATCCGTTTCTGTTGCGTCGGCCGTTTCCCCGAATTTTTTCCCGAGGAAATATTCCAGGTCGATGAGGTCCTTTATTCGCCAGTTATTTCTCAAAATCGTGCTTTCCTTCTTGATAAAAACGGAAAACTGTCTTATTGTTCAGATGGTTCTGCATGCCGGCGTCCGGATTCGATTTTTTTCATGAATCACTATCCTGTCCATAAGCCGGCAAGGCCGAAAAGAAACTGAAATCGCCAGCGGATTCATGTTGAGGCGATCTTTAACTTTATTTTATAGCAAAAACGGATATAATTAAAAAGCCATGATTATACAACCCGCCAAGAGCGGCAACGCCTTTTTCACGGACATAGAAGACAATCAACGGGTCGTTTTTCAAAGGCCTGCGCTTTCAGCCCTCACCCATGCATATACCGTTGTGGATCTTCATTTTCATTCCCGGTATTCCGACGGATTCAATTCCGTTGACGCCATTGCCAAAAGGGCCAGGAAGCTCGGCATCGGCATCGCCATCACCGATCACAACGCCATCGCCGGCGCCGTGGAAATGGCAGAACGCAAGGATGTTTTTTCCATTCCGGGCATCGAGATCACCGCCAGGGAAGGCGCGCATATCCTGGTTTACTTTGACACGGTAAACGACCTGATCGATTTTTATGAAACCGATGTTTCTCCATGGTTGGGGAAAAATGTCATGACATCATGCGCCATGAGCATGGAATCGATCGTGGCGTGCGCGAAAAAACACAACGGGGTGGTGGTCTTCCCCCATCCTTACTGTGCCGTGTATACGGGCGTTTGCAATCCGATATTCAGCAGGCGCCGTCAGGAATCCCTCCTTTCCATGGCGGACGGCGTGGAAGTGATCAACGGGGCCAACGTCCATCGCTGGAACCTGAAATCAACCGTGCTCGGGTTCAACATGAATACGGGGCTGACAGCCGGATCGGACGGCCACAACCTTTTCCAGATGGGTTCCGCTGTCACGTATGCCGCCTGCCCCAAAGAGCCCGCGGCTTTTCTCGATGCCATACGGGAAAAAATGACGTGGACCATGGGTAAGGAAGTGGGGTTTCTGCGGAAAGTGACATCCAGCAGCATGAAAATCCGGACCAATTTCAATAACACATCGGATCTGTTCGGCAAGAATATGCGCTACGGGCTCGCGTTGGTCCATTCCGGCTCCCGGAAGGTGCGCGACAGTTTTCATGAAACCATTCAACGGCGCAGAGCCTTTAAAAAACAGCGGAAATTGAATATCGTATGACGCTGTAGCGTTTCAACAGTCTTTTTTTCTTATTTTTCGGGGCATAATCCTTCAAAGGCTGCTGCTTTTTCAAGGTTGGTGTCAAAGCATGAAAAAAGAATGGGGATTGAGGTTTCCTGTTGCAGCATCAGCGCTGAAGCCAGATGAATGGCATCAAAGCCCCTTAAAGCATGTTTTTCAGCCAGGTCTCCAGCCATCCGGATCATTTCTCTATTGGTAAATAAAACAAAAAAATTGGCCCAGTCCTGATTGAAAGCCTTTTTTATCCGGTCATATTCTTCGGGAGCAATAGATCTTTCCCTGTGTCTGCGTGCAAAGGCAGCCCGTGCTTCTGCATAGGCGACGATTGAAGTGGCTGTTGTACCGGATGATTTAACCAGCATTTCCACCTGAGCGGATTCTTGTTCTTCCACGTATAATTTTACCATGCTGCTGGTATCGAGATATAATATCATTATCTATCGCCGATCTTCCATGACCGCGCTAGAAACATTTTTCCCCGTGGTTTTGCCCCTCTTCCGCATGCCTTTCGGCTTGCTCCCGGACCAGGATGCCGCACCACGCTGTATAAGCTGGTAAAGTTTTTCCTCGTCGTTTTCTCCCACCAGGGGCGTGATGATTGCGATATCTTGCTTGCGGTCGGTTAAAATAAATGTTTCCCCGATACGGATTTTTTTCATATACCGCCCCAGGTTTTCTTTAAGTTGTCGAATCCCAACGCGTTCCATGATGATTCTCCATAGAATTCATATGATAGTGCCTGAAAAATAATGTGTACTCATTTTAATCGATGTTCCCTCTTTTGTCAATCATCATATATAAGAGTTCCGAGCAAAGATGGCATATAAAGCAGGGAGACGTTGCATCGCCTGATTTTGATATACCTTCTCCTGTTGATTTATGGCTTGCGCGGTTATACCTCTTTTATAAATATGGGATATCAGGGATTGGGATCAGATTATAAGTAGGGCGAAAACAGCCAAACCACCGCATCCCGCGTTTTTGCCAGCCTTGAGCGATGATTGATCATTTCAAGGGTGACCCGCCGCGATTTTCTGACCGCTTCCGATATATGGCTGGAGAGCTTGTCAGAAAACGCCTTGTCATAGATCTCCACGTTGAGTTCAAAATTGAGCAGCAGGCTGCGGGGATCGATGTTGGCGGATCCGATCTGGGCATAAATGCCGTCAATGACAAAAAGCTTGGAGTGTACAAAGGGCGGGGGCTGGAAGAAGACCTCGACACCATGCTGGAGCAGGTCGCCCAGCATGTTGTTGGCGGCCCACTGGATGAACGGCAGGTTGTTTTGTTCCGGTAGAACGATTTCCACCTTGATGCCCCGGAGCGCGGCTGTCTGGAGGACGGAGATCATTTCCGTCGATGGCAGGAAATAGGGGGTCATGATCTGCACCCGTTTTCTGGCGGCGGCGGCAGCTCCCACGAGGATTTTGGAGAGCTTCGGGGTTTCTTCGTTGGGACCTTCGATAATCGTTCGGCAGACGGATTCCCCGGCGGAGAGAGGTGGCCGTTTCGTAGGGGTGATGGTGCGTCCCGTACAAAAGGACCAGTCTTCGATAAATGCCTGTTCAAGCTGCCTTGCAACCGGGCCGTTGCACAGGAAATGGATGTCTGAAACCCGTTCCCCGTAGGGTGGCTTTTCCACCAGGTGCCCATCCCGGATATTCATCCCGCCCGTAAAACCCAGGTCGCCGTCAGCAACCAGTATTTTCCGGTGGTTGCGCAGGTTGATGTGAAACATCGGCGGAATCAGTTTTGGGGGCAGAAAGCGCACATGGGGGATCCCCTCCTTTTTGAGGAGCACGCTTGCCCTTGGAAATGAGTAATATTCCCCCACACCGTCCACAATGACCCGGACATCCACACCCCGGCCGGCCGCCTCCGACAAGGCGCCAATAAAGGTCCGGCCGATTTCATCGGTATCGAAGATGTAGCTGGACAGAAAAACGCTTTCCTTTGCATTGCCGATGGCATCAAGCATGGCCGGATAGGCGGCCTCACCCTCCAGCATGATTTCAATGCGGTTTCCCCCCATCATGGGCAGCCGGCTCAAGTGGTCGGACATGCGGGCGATCCGGGTGAAGGTTTCGGTTTCGGCAAGATCCGAGGACCGGAACGTCAGCTCTTTGATCAGGGCGATGTCCCCGGGGCCGACCGGGTATGGGGGACGTTTGATTTCAAGTTTTCTGGCGCGGTTTTGAACCCTGTTGATGCCGAACAGGAAATAAAAAAATGGCCCCACAAAGGGGAACATGAGGCATATGGCCACCCAGCCGAGTGCCGACTGGGGCGTCCGTTTAAAAAAAAGGGCGTGCCCT
Source organism: Desulfobacteraceae bacterium (assembly GCA_007136525.1). The sequence continues at coordinate 9,231 of SLGU01000312.1, forward strand.
GCGGTTGTAAGGGACAGCGAAACATTAAGTCCGAGGATGATCCATTCAATCAGGTTCATATCGCGTCCAGCTAAAGATCGGCATGCATGTCCGCTTCGGTTTCAATTGTGGAGACAACGGGGTCCCTGAGTATCCGGTCAACGGCCTGCCTGGCGGAATTGGCGGCGGCAGGGAAAACACCGGCCAGGTTGACGATATGGCGCAGGTTGTCGGCGGTGCGCATGATCAGCATGGCAAGGTCCCCTTCGGCGCTGTCCCAGAATGCCAGAACATTCTCCCATTCTTCGCCGTTTGCCCATTTATAGAGGGTCAGGGCAGGCCGCAGATACAGGATCGGTGCTTCAAATCCGGCATCTTCCAGCTCCGCGGAAAAGGGCAGCAGCCCGCGGCTGACGCGCTCAAATGCCGCTGCAAGATCTTCCGGAATGTCCTTTGGATGGATGCTCGCGTCGTCGGTTTCCCGTTCGTTCACCAGGGAGGCCATGATGGCGGTCAGCAGCGCCGGATCCGAATCCGGGAACAGGCTCCAGCGGAACCCTTCGGCCACCATGAGCGGGTGGTCGATTCGCAGTTGGGAAGCCCATATCCCGTCATCCGTCAGGGCGTCATCTTCCGAAACGTATGCTTTTTGCTTTAGAAAATCAAGATGGTGCAAAAAGCTCTCCCACAGGAATGCCGTATCCTGGCAGCGCGCATCGGGTTCCGGTTTCTTTTTCCCTGCCCGGTTGAATTGGAAGGTGGCGAAGGATTTGTCAAGAAGTTCTCGGATTTGGTCGGGATGGTGGGATAGCAGAAGATTGAGGGTCATGGAAAAGTTGATCCGGATCTGGCTGATCACGTCCGTGGCTTTGGCGTAGACCAGGTCTGCCACGTAGGGGATGTCCATGTAGCGGCCCGGCACGGCCAGTGCAAAACCGATCTTGTCCATGCCCCGCCTGCCTGCCCGGCCGGTCATCTGGTGGAATTCCGTGGGGGTGAGCGGTGTGAACTCCCGGCCGTTGAACCGGTCGGAATTGAAAAACACGATCGAGCGCGCCGGAAAATTCACCCCGGCGGCAACCGTTGAAGTAGCGAATACCGCGTCGAGAAGCCC
>SLGU01000220.1 GCA_007136525.1 Desulfobacteraceae bacterium
ATAACAAGATTGGTGAACGCGGATGGTGTTCTGACTTTTTTCGTGCTGATCAAAGAGGGCTTCAGAAATGGAACTGTACTTAAGGGCTACGCCTGTCATCGAGAGCGAAGACCCGGTTGTGAAGACCTTTGCACTGGAGTGCGCAGGAGCGGATCCTGATCCGCAAGCCCGGGCGGTTTGCCTCTATTATGCGGTCAGAGACGGTATCCGGTATGATCCCTATTGCATCGATCTGTCCGTGGCGGGTTTGTGTGCGACCGCTACGCTCAGGGCCGGCAGGGGGTGGTGCGTTTCCAAGGCAGTGCTGCTGGCCGCGTGCTGCAGGGCCATGGGGATACCGGCGCGATTAGGATTTGCAGATGTCCGGAACCACCTGTCAACCGAACGGATGCGGGCGCTGATGAAAACGGATATTTTTTACTGGCACGGTTATACGGCGATATATGTCAATGACCAATGGGTCAAGGCCACCCCCGCATTCAACATCGAGCTGTGCCGGCGCTTTCATATCCGGCCCCTGGAATTCGACGGGCGTCAGGACTCGCTCTATCATCCCTTTGACCTGGATGGAAACCGGCACATGGAATACCTCAATTACCGGGGGGAATTTGACGACGTTCCCATTGACGCCATCCGCGAGACCTTCCTCCGGGAATATGCGCCCGGTGAAAATTGGCAGGACGGCGACTTCGACCGCGAGGTAAAAGCGGAAACATCAAGCCGCAAAAAGATATAACCCGTGATCCGGAAATCTCATGGAAGCAGGGGTCATTATTGTCTGGATTATTGCCATCACCTGTATGGCAGTCGGGTTTGCGGGCCTGATTCTTCCGGTGATTCCCGGGCCGCTGATGATTTTTTCCGGAATGCTTTTAGCGGCTTGGGCCGGGGATTTTTTGAGGGTTGGGGGTTTTACGATAGCGGTGCTGGCGGTTCTCGCCCTGACGGCCGCATCTGTTGATCTTGTTGCGGGCGCGCTCGGTGCAAAGGGGTTCGGGGCGAGCCGAAGGGCCATGGTGGGCGCTGCGATTGGGGCTGTTGCGGGTTTGTTTTTCGGGTTGCCCGGAATCATCGCGGGCCCCTTTTTAGGAGCAGTCATCGGGGAGCTTTCCGCACAGAAAGACATTTATGATGCCGGATTGGCGGGCATTGGCGCATGGCTGGGCCTGGCCATCGGTGCGGCCCTGAAGATTACGATCGGCTTTATTATGTTAGGCATCTTTTTGATTTCTTTTTTTGGCGGCCGGCCATGATATACCGCATCATTTCAGGGCTGCACACCAAAGATTTTTAAATGAAGGGTTAAAGATGAAACTACCGGATAAAGATACCCTGGTCAACTGGCTGGCCGAGGCAAAAGAAAAATATACCCCTGATGAACTGCCGCGCTTCTTTGTTGAAAACAAGGAGCGGCTTGAAGAGTATATCGCTCATATCGACGGGAATAAAATCCGCTACAGGCTCATTGACCGGGTATTTGACCTGTTTTCCCGGTTGGCCGCTGCCGCAGACCGCATTTCAGTGAGGGTTCAGCATTTCTTTCTCAGGATTCCCGGATTGCAGAACCTGATCCGGAATTTCCGGGAATGGAAAAACCATCTTAATTTCCAGGAGCTGATCGCGTTCGTCAAGGCGAAATTCTATTCCCTGCGCCGCGCCCCGTACAATGAAAAAGCCATCCAGGCCATGGATGACGTCATGAATTATGCCGCATCCCACGGCCTGGATTTCAAAAAGCATTTTCCCGAGATCCAGCAGCAGTTCGTCGAGCGGAAAAACCAGCTTCTGCAGCACAAATTTTTCCGGGAGTTTTCAAAGGGCCGTCTCGAGCAGCTTCTGGCCATCCCGTTTTCCTTTAACCGTTGTATTTTCCCGGTATTGCCCGATACCGCCTTCTGGCACCGGTTCTTTGAATACCAGGAGCGAAAGCAGGTGATCGATATCGTGCTGGTTGGGAAAAACGGCGGACGCGTGTCTTTCAGGCACGGTGACCCTGAAGCCATCTGGTCATCCGAGGTGGTCAGCATTTTGAGGCGTATTGCCGCCATCAAGATGGCAGGCCGCCGGATTTTTTTCATCGGCCACCACGAAGGCTACCTCGGGCCCTATTTCGTGCGCAGCGTGCTGCGCAAGCTGGGGTTCGACACCCTTGCCAAAAACTGCAACACCATTGTAGGGCCCCGGATGTTTTCCAACCTGGTATTGAGAAACGGGGCTGCAAATGTGGGAAACCTTTTTGTAACCGTGCCGTCCCAGAAAACAACGGTGATCCGGACCGAGGGGCTTGCCGAGGCCCTGCAGCGCACCGCACGCAAAACCCGCTGCCTCATCAAACTGCCGGATGCCGGCCTGACGCTCTTTGAGACCCTTGAGTACGACGACTTCATGGCCTCCGTGGTCCACGGGAATGCGGATACATACAGAAGAAGCACGGCGCTGATTGAACCGGAAAAAGCAAAAGAGCTAAGGTCCTTTCTGGATGTTGAAAATTACGGGGACATCATGAGCGACTTCACCCGGCAGGATTTCGAATTGTTTAAAAACATCATGCGGGAATGCTTCCTGCTCTTCCCGGAAGG
>SLGU01000372.1 GCA_007136525.1 Desulfobacteraceae bacterium
ACCAATGCCTATTTTTCCATTAGTGCTTCATATCGTATGATCTCTATTTTCAGGTTTTCAGGTATTTTCTGCGCAGCAGGGGATTTTCATGAGCGAGTCGAACAGAAAGCTGACATACGCTGATGCCGGCGTAGACATTGACAAGGCGGATGGTTTCGTAAAATCCATCAAGCGGATTGCGTCCGAAACCCCCCGTGTCGGCGTAATGGGTGAAATAGGCGGTTTTGGGGGCCTGTTTTCGCTGAATATTGAAAATTATTCTAAGCCTGTGCTGGTCAGTTCCACCGACGGCGTCGGAACAAAGCTCAAAATCGCCTTTATGACAAACCGGCATGACACCATCGGGATCGACCTGGTCGCCATGTGCGTCAACGACATTATTGTCCAGGGGGCAAAGCCGCTTTTTTTTCTTGATTATTTTGCCACGGGGTCTCTCAACCTTGAAACCGCGGAAAAGATCATCGAGGGGATCGCCGAGGGGTGCCGCCGGGCCCGGTGCGCCCTCATTGCCGGTGAGACGGCTGAAATGCCCGACATTTACAAAGAAGGCGAGTATGACCTGGCCGGTTTCGCCGTGGGCCTGGTGGATAACGACAAGATCATTGACGGATCTGAAATTCGTGTAGGCCACAAGCTTGTCGGTATTGCTTCATCCGGGCTTCACAGCAACGGCTATTCCCTGGTGCGGAAGGTCTGCTTCGACGTGCTCAAAATGGATGTAGACACCTACGTGCCGGAGTTCGGGAAAACACTGGGGGAGGAGCTGCTCACCCCCACCCGAATTTATGCGGACACGGTCATGAGCCTGATAAGAGGACTGCCCATTCATGCCCTTGCCCACATAACCGGGGGAGGGATCGTGGAAAATCTCGTGCGGGTGATTCCCCAGGCGACCAACTTCGTGCTTTACAAAAACTCCTGGCAGGTTCCCCCCGTATTCCCGTTTCTTCAGAAAGCCGGAAACATCGAGCCGCATGAAATGCTTCGGACATTCAACAACGGCATCGGCATGATCGCCGTTGTGCCGGAATCAGCCGCGCAGGATGTGGTGGAAAGAATCATCGGGATGAATGACAACGCCTTTATCATCGGTGAAGTGGTCAAGCAGAAAAAGTCGGACAAGGTCCGGTTCCAGTGGTCTGAAGGGTAATGCGCGCGGGTGTCCCCACGGTTGTCCTCTTACGGCCGGTTCCCGGCCTATAAAAAATTCCTGAAATTCCAATGAATATCTTAGGCATTGAAACCTCCTGCGATGAAACCGCCGCGGCCGTGGTGGAAAACGGCACCCGGGTGCGTTCATCCGTTGTGGCTTCCCAGGTGGACGTCCATCATGCTTATGGCGGGGTGGTTCCCGAGCTGGCGGCACGGAAGCACATCGAAAACATCTGCATCGTGGTGGACCGTGCGCTTGCAGAAGCCTCTGTCCACACCAATGAACTGGACGGTGTGGCGGTGACCCGCGGTCCCGGCCTTGTGGGGGCCCTGCTGGTGGGGTTTTCCTTTGCAAAGGCATTTGCATACGGCAGGGGCATCCCCTGGATCGGCGTGGACCATCTCCAAGGGCATCTCAACTCGGTGTTTCTGGCGGATAAGACGCCGTCATTCCCGTTTGTCGCGCTTCTGGTTTCCGGCGGGCATACGGCGGTCTATCACGTCACATCCCATACCCATGCCCGCCTGATGGGGCAGACCCGGGATGACGCTGCCGGCGAAGCATTTGACAAGGTGGCGAAGATGCTCGACCTGGGGTATCCCGGCGGCGTGGTCATATCCCGGATGGCGGAGCGCGGTGATCCGGAAAGAATTCAGTTTCCAAGGGCATGGCTGGACAAAAACGGCTTTGCTTTCAGCTTCAGCGGGCTGAAAACCGCGGTGAAGCGGTATATCGAGACCCATGACGATTACCGGGGACACATGGCGGACATTGCAGCCGGGTTCGAGGCGGCGGCGGTGGATGTACTCTGTTATAAACTGCTTAACGCGGCTGAAGAAACAGGGTGCCGGGACATTGCCATTGTGGGCGGTGTGGCCGCAAACCGCCGGCTGCGGGAAAAAGTGGCTCAGGCCGCCGGTGAAGGGGGATTTACCCTGCACGTGCCCGATATTTCCCTGTGCGGCGACAATGCGGCCATGATCGCCGCCACGGGGTACCATTACCTGTCTGATCCCGGAGGCCCCCGGGGAAAACTGGATGATGACGTTTATTCCCGGGCGCCCCTTTGCCTTTAATTCCCCAGGATGTATTTCTGAACGGCCCTGCGGTGCTCCTCGTAGGTTTTTGAAAAGTGATGGGCCCTGTCCGATTTTGCAACGAAAAAGAGATAATCCGTTTCTTCCGGGTAAAGGGCGGCATGGGGTGAGGCAAAGCCCGGGTTGGCGATGGGACCCGGCGGAAGCCCCCTGTGCACATAGGTGTTATAGGGCGTGTTTGCCCTCAGGTGCCTTGTCCGGATCCTGCCGTCAAAATCTTCAAGGCCATAGATGACCGTGGGATCGCTTTCCAGGCGCATATTCCGGTTCAGGCGGTTGTGAAAAACCCCGGCTATCGTGGCCCGTTCTTCCTCAAGGCCGGTTTCC
>SLGU01000224.1 GCA_007136525.1 Desulfobacteraceae bacterium
CCCCTTGGGTCACGGTGCCGGTTTTCACTTTTCCCTTGTGGATGATGAGGCCGGTCGGGTCTTTAAACGTATCATGGACCTGGATTTCAAAGCCGTCCCCGTAAATGGCGCCGCTGTCTCCCACCTGCCCGCCGGATTCGGCGTAAAACGGCGCTTTCCCGACCACCACCTCGATCTCCTGCCCCCCCTCGGCACTGACTGCGGCTTTGCCGTCAACAACCACAAGCAGCAGCTCCGATTCGTCTTCAAGGTTGTTATGGCCCGTAAACTCGGGCAGGTGCGAAAGCCCGGCCGAAAATTCCCGGTACGCGTCGCTGATGCTGGTAAATGCGGCAACCGAACGCGACTGCTCGCGCCGCTGCGCCATGGCTTCTTCAAACCCCGCCATGTCGATGTCCAGGTTTTTTTCCCGCACAATGTCCCGGACAATGTCGACCGGGAACCCGAAAGTATCATAGAGTTTAAAAATCACGTCCCCCGGCACCACCGAAAGGTTCTGGGCGGCCATGTGCCGAAGCGTCTCCTCCAGCAGCTTGAGCCCGTTGTCCAGGGTTTCAAAAAACCGGATTTCCTCGTTTTTACATACGCTGGTAATAAACGGGGCTTCTTCGGCCAGCTCAGGATACCCGTCTTTCATGGTCGCAAAGACCGATTCAACAACCTTGTAGAGAAAGGGTTCTTTCAGGTTCAGGCTCCTGCCGTACCGGATGGCCCGGCGAAGGATGCGGCGCAGGACATAGCCTCTGCCCTCGTTTGACGGCAGCACGCCGTCGCCGATCAGGAAAGCCGCCGCCCGGCTGTGATCGGCAATGACCTTCATGGCCACGTCGGTTTTCCGGCTGTCTTTGGCCTTGAGACCGCAAAGCGTTTCAATGGTTTTAATAATGGGAACAAACAGGTCGGAATCATAATTGGTCGGCACCCCCTGCACCACCGAGGCGATGCGTTCAAGGCCCATGCCCGTGTCGATGCTCGGCCTCGGCAGGGGATTCATATTGCCCTCGGCATCCCTGTTGTACTGCATGAACACCAGGTTCCAGAGCTCCAGGTAGCGGTCGCACTCGCACCCCACGGCACAGTCCGGCGAATCGCAGCCGGCTGCCGCGCCCCGGTCGATGAGGATTTCCGTGCAGGGGCCGCAGGGGCCGGTTTCACCCATAGACCAGAAATTATCCTTTTCCCCCAGCCGGACGATCCGGTCTTCGGGCACACCGATTTTATTTGCCCATATTTCGTGGGCTTCGTCATCGTCCAAGTATATGGAAACCCAAAGCTTCTCAGGCGGGAGCTTCATTTCGGCGACCAGGAAATCCCAGGCATAGCCGATGGCTTTTTCCTTGAAATAGTCGCCAAAGGAAAAATTACCCAACATTTCAAAAAAGGTGTGGTGGCGCGCCGTATAACCGACATTTTCCAGGTCATTATGCTTGCCGCCCGCCCGCAGGCATTTCTGAGAGGTTGCCGCCGTCACATAATCCCGTTTTTCCTCACCCAGGAATACCCTTTTGAACTGCACCATTCCGGCATTCGTAAACAGGAGGGTCGGGTCGTCATGCGGTACCAGCGAAGAACTCCGGACAATCTGATGGTCATTTTTTCTGAAAAAATCAAAAAACAGCGTTCTGATTTCGTTTCCTGTCATCATTTTCTCCCCTGGGATAAAGCAGCCGGTTTGGCGCCTTGAAAAAGCAGCGACGCCGGCTTCGCCGGCAGCCGCAGCGGCCCGGCCCGAATCTATTTATTTGCTTTCCGCTGCCGCCTGCTCATCGGCCGCATCTTCAGGCACAGCTTGCGCCTTGCCCGCAGCGGTCATGCCGATTGCCTCTTTCACCTTTGCCTTCAGATTCTCGTAAAAATCCGGGTGCTCATTGAAGAATTTTTTCACATTTTCGCGCCCCTGGCCGATTCTTTCCCCCTGGTAGGAATACCAGGAGCCGCTCTTGTCGATCACTTCGGCCTTGACGCCTACATCGAGCAGGTCGCCGGTGGATGATATGCCTTCGCCGTACATGATGTCGAATTCCGCTTCCTTGAAAGGCGGGGCCACCTTGTTTTTTACCACCTTGGCCCGTGTCCGGCTGCCCACGGTATCCTGGTTCTCCTTAATGGCGCCGGTGCGCCGGACCTCGATCCGCACCGTGGCATAAAACTTGAGAGCGTTGCCGCCGGTCGTTGTTTCCGGATTGCCGAACACCACGCCGATCTTCATGCGGATCTGGTTGATGAAGATCAGTGAGGTCATCGTCTTGCTGATAGAGCCGGTCAGCTTTCGCAGCGCCTGGGACATGAGCCTGGCCTGGAGCCCCATGTGGGAATCCCCCATCTCCCCTTCGATTTCAGCCCTCGGCACGAGTGCAGCCACCGAATCGATGACCAGTATGTCGATGGCGCCGCTCCTGACCAGCATGTCGGCGATCTCCAGGGCCTGCTCTCCGGTATCCGGCTGCGAAACAAGAAGCTCATCGACATTGACGCCCATCTTTCGGGCATACGCCGTATCCAGCGCGTGCTCGGCGTCGATAAAAGCGGCAATGCCCCCCTGCTTCTGGGCTTCGGCAACGGCATGCAGGGCAA
>SLGU01000331.1 GCA_007136525.1 Desulfobacteraceae bacterium
GCGCATCCGGGTCCGTCATGGCGGTCGTGCTCATGATCATGACGCTGCTCGCCCTGGGCGGCATGACCGCCATCCATCTTTCCCGGATGGAGTCCTGGATGGTCAGGAACAGCGGCTTTTACCGGCAGAACCTCCATCTTGCTGAAATGGCCGCCATGGAAGGCCTTCGGGAAATCCTCAACGAACGCGACCCGGCACGGCTCCGGCCGGGCGGTCAGCCGTGGATCTGGCGGGCACAGGACTGGCACGATGCCGCAGCCGCAGGCGTTCCGGAGAGCGGTTATGCTGTGCCGCGCATGGTCACCCAGGGCGACGTCATGACCATAAACCAGCGGCAGGAAGTGCATGCCGGGACACTGCGCTATTATTTTGCCGGTTGGACCCCGGCCGGGGACGACTCCCTCAACCAGGGGCAGACCGCCCGCTGGCAGACGGGCAAGGTGATCGGCGTCTACGACTCCCCCCGATACGGCCGTGCCTGGGTTGAAATCGGTGTTTTAAAAAAATTCTGAAAAAGAGGTGCTCATGCAGATAAAACCATGGATGATCGCGGCGGTTTTCTGGTTGGCCCACGTGCCGGCTTATGGCGCAGCCGGCCCCTTAAGTGCCGATACAGCGCAATTGCAATCCGATACCGTGTTGTTCCAGGCTGAATCCGTTGCCAACGGGTCGGGCGACCTGGCGGCCTTCACCATCCATGCGGATACCGGGCATATTGCCGGTGAAAAGTGGCGCGCAGCAGAACTGCTGGATGCACGAGATATTAAAATGGATCCCCGCACCCTGTTTACCTCTCAAAGCGCGGCATCCATCGGCATCCTGTTTGACTGGGATCACTTGAGTGAAACGCAGCAGCAGATGCTGGGCCCGGAAGGTGAAACACCCTCCGGGGAGGATCTGCTGAACTATATTGCAGGCGACCGCAGCTTTGAGGGCACCCATTTCCGGGTTCGTGAAAGCCGGCTTGGCGCCATTGTGCATTCAAATCCGGTTTTTCACGACGGTGTGGTTTACCTCGGCGCCAACGACGGCATGCTCCACGCTTTTGATGCCGGCTCCGGCCGCGAGCTTTTTGGCTACATACCCGACCTTGTGTTTCAAAACCTGGCAGATCTGGCCGACCCGGACAGTCCTTCGGGCGTTTTTGTGGACGCAATACCCTATGTCAGGACTGTCACGACCGGCCCGGCGGGTGCCTGGACCGCCCTTGTGAGCGGGCTCGGAAAAGGCGGCAAAGGCATCTTCTGCCTGGATGTGACCCGTGCCGGGTTTTTGAATGCTGATTCCGCCGATGCCCTGTCCCTTTTTAAATGGGAATTTAACGACCCGGATCACCTGGGGTACACCACCGGCCGCCCACTGGTGCTCAAAACCCGGGCCGGTTATGCGGCCGTGTTCGGCAACGGCATACAAAGCGCAAGCGGTGAAGCCGTGATATTCGTTCTTACCGGTATCGACACCCCGCATCCTTTGCCCATGCGGCTTCACACCGGTGCGCGGGGCGGAAACGGCATCAAGGGCGATATAACCGCCATTGACGCAAACCACGACGGGTTTGTCGATTTTATCTATGCAGGCGATTTGCACGGCAACATATGGAAGCTGGATATCCGAGACGCCCTCCCAGAACGTTGGGATTATGCGTATCGTTCATCAATCGGCGAGCCCCGCCCGTTTTTTTCGGCCAGAAGCCCGGACGGCAGCCCCCAGCCCGTGACAACCGCAGTGGACGTGACTTACCATTGCCGGGGGGATCGCGCCGGTTACCTGCTGTTGTTCGGCACGGGCGACGCGGATGCCGTCCACGGCGCCAACACGGTGTATGGGCTGTGGGACTGGCAGCAGCAGTGGGAGATCATCGCAGGCAGCGAAGGGGCGGGTGCAGACAAGTATTTCGGCGCTTTTGCGCGGCCCGGACTGGAAGGCCTGTTCAATTATTTCGGAGACACCCATGGCCTGCCCGAGATAAGAAACCTGCAACTCCTGGGCCAGCGCGTAAGGGAAACCCGGCGGGCGGAAGGTGAAACATGGGTGATCATGACGGATCATGCCATCAACTGGTGGGACCCCGCCACCGGTGCGGGAAATCATGTGGGCTGGTATTTCGACCTGCCAAATACCGGAGAAAAGGTGATCCACAACCCCTTGTTCCGGCAGGGCACGGCCGTTGTCATGACCGCCATACCCGGGCCTGACGGCGGAACGGCCGCGCTCTACATGCTGGATTCCTGCACCGGCGGGGAGCCGGTTGAAACCCAGCTCGATGTCAACGGAGACGGCCGGGTCACCCGTTACGACACGGTCATGGACAGCATGGGCACAGCCAGGCGCCCGGGGGGCATCATGCTGGACTTTCCCGCAGCCTCACCCCTGATCCTGTCAACTTATGCATACTTTCCAAGACCGGACAACGAAGGCGCTCGTGTCGTTGGTTTGCGCGGAAAACGCTCCGGCGCGACATATTGGTATATCCCGGAATACGACTGGTAAGAAACAAAAAAAAAAATGAGCGCCAGTACATCCGTTTGCTGGAATTTTGTTTTTTCGAAATCGAAATCGAAATCGGGATCGA
>SLGU01000297.1 GCA_007136525.1 Desulfobacteraceae bacterium
CAGGGCGTATATGGCTTCATCGATATTCCCTTTCTGCAGCTGGACAAATCCGATGTTGCCCCATCCCTCAAAAAACCCCGCCCGCACTGTTACGCTTTGCTTGTTGTAGGCCAGGCATCCGTCGAGATCGCCGCGCTGAAGGCAAATCCCGCCAAGCTGCACGTATGCTTCGGCAAGCGTGGGGCTGCAGCGAACCGCTTCTTTCAATTCCCGCTCCGCTGCATCAAACTCCCGCAGCCCCAATAAAGCGGTCGCCAGGTTGTAATGGCTCATGCCGCATTCGGGGTTGGATGCAACCGCTTCCCGCTGCTTTTCAATATACTCATGTACATTTTTTGCCAATGCCATAATGTTATTTACCCTTGATTTTTATTCCGATTTTATATTCATTCGCCTACGTCCGGCGAATACCAATCGCTTGTACTTCTGGCAAAATTAAGAAAGAGTGCGCCCTGTTGTCAAGGAAAATCCCCGGGAAGGCATTCTCAGCACGGATACCGGTATTTTTTTAATTGACAGCCTCCGGGGGGATACATAATAATTGGTACCGGTTGGCTTTGCCCCGGGAAACGATTCCATGGGGGTGGGAATGCGGCCGTATCAAAGACATACCATATTTAGAAGCTTTTTACCGTCACACACACCCCTATGACAAAACCGGCTGAGCGGATTGAAAGGCTCCTGCCCAGGCGCAGGCGGTTTATGGGGCCGGAAGGAGGATAACATGCAACACGGCTTGCAGCAAGGGTGTTTCACGGCACTTGTTACACCTTTTAATGAAGACGGCTCGATCGACGATACCGGTCTTGAAAATATCATTTCTTTTCAGATAGAATACGGCATCACCGGAATCCTTGCCGTCGGCACAACCGGAGAAAGCCCGACCCTGACCTGGGATGAACACATTCAGATCATAGACACCGTTGCGGCCAGAACCAGGGGCCGCTGTGCCGCTATCGCCGGCACCGGCAGCAACAATACCGTGGAATCCATATCCGCCACCGGGCACGCGGTTAAGGCGGGATGCGACGCCGTGCTCATGGTCGACCCCTATTACAACGGCCCCAGTTCCCTGGAAATCCGTCGCGAGTACATTGCGCCGGTCGCACGGGCGTACCCGGACATGACGATCATCCCCTACGTGATACCGGGCAGAACAGGCACCCAGCTTCTGCCCGAAGACCTTGCGTTGATTTACAGGGACCATCCCAATGCCGGGTATGTAAAGGAAGCGACGGGAAACCTCGAGAACATGCGCAGGACCCGGGCCTGCTGCGGAAACGGATACACCATCTTGTCCGGTGACGACGCAATCGCCCTTGAAATGATGACCGATCCTGAAATAAGGGGCATGGGCATGATATCCGTCATGTCCAATATCGCGCCGCAAGCCGCAACCGAAATGGTCAATCGGGTGATTGAAGGGGATATGGAAGGGGCGGCAAGGCTGAACACGGCGCTTTCGCCCCTTTTTGGCCTCGTGACGGTCACCACAAACGAAGACACCCCTTATGGCACTGTATCCTGCAGGGCCAGGAACCCCCTTCCGGTCAAGGCACTGATGCATATCATGGGCATATTGCAGGGCAATTGCCGCCGACCATTGGGCAAGATGACCCGAAAAGGACTTCAAAAGGTGCTCGAAACAGGCCGGCAGGTTTACCGCGAAAATCCGGAAATACTGAAACCCGCAGCTGAATTTTTCAACGTGGATCTCGATTCCCGGCTCAACGATCCGGGGCTTGAAAAAACCTACTACGACAAACTGTGTTACCCGGATTATTAAAAGCGGGCCAGGGGCTGCAAACCGGCCTGCACTTCAGCCTGTTCAGGTGGCGTTGACGCTATTGCCGCGCCTTGCCGCTTCAGCCTCGTTGACCTTGAAATCCCCTTGTTTGAACAGAAGCCAGTTGAGCCACCTGAAACTGAAGTCCAAAAGGGCCAGTTCGTCATTTTTGATGCGTTCCGTCTCCTCCGACGAAATGTCATAAATTTCAAGAAAAGAACTTTCAAACACAAACCGCCGGAAACGATCAATATCATAGCTTGCCGTATAAAACATGTTCTTGGTTTTCTGCGTCAATCGGATATTGGAAGGAATGGAGCGCTTTTTGACGATCAGGTCCGTCCACATGGCGTTGACCGCATCGTAGGCCTCCAGCCCCTGGTCTTTACGCCACTGCGCCACCGTCATCGGGTTGTCTTCCTCAAAACCGCGGCAATGGGGTTCGTTCACGAAAAAATAAAATCCTTCCGCGTCCTCCTCCTTGTAATTCAATGACCCGACGCCGATGGGATAGTATCGGCAGGTCGTCGGCCGATCGGAATACACCAGGCATCCATCTTCCCGGACGAATGGGCATGCCGGTTCGCCTTCAACGTCATCGAGCATCTTCAGGGTGACCACCGGAAGGTCCGTTTTTTCAAGAACCTGCGGGGTCGTATAAACGGCGAGAAACTCCTCGGATGTCATCTGGAGCCGGTTTTTCAGCCGGACAATGTCATAGGGGGTGAGCATGATATTGATGCCGTGGCAGCACTGGGTAAAACACGGGACATCCTTATGGC
>SLGU01000108.1 GCA_007136525.1 Desulfobacteraceae bacterium
AGCACATCGGGCTGGATGCGGGCAAAGGCCGAAGAAGTCGCTGAAAAAAGATCCGACGAGCGTTTCAGATAGCCCTCGCAGGTAGGGGTTGACAGCACCGGTCCATCCGGCATATTTCTTTTCGGACCGCCATATTTTTTCCCGCGCCGTTGGACTTTCTGCGCGGCGTTCCATTCATTTATCGCAGGATTGACGATTATGGCTGAAAACAAGGATGACATGCAGCAGCTCGGCGGTTACCGGGAAAAAATCGATGAAATCGACCACCGGATACTCGAACTGCTTGCCGGGCGCCAGAAACAGGTTGACCGGATCGTGGCCGTTAAAAAGAAGCACAAGCTCCCCGTTTATCACCCGGCCCGCGAGGAGGACATGATTTCCGCGCGGCGAAGCCATGCTTCGGCCGCCGGCCTGGACCCCGATTTCGTGGAAGAGATCTACAGAATCATCATGCGGCGCTCCCGGATTGAGCAGTCCGGAAAAATGGCCCGCAAAGGCGTTCGCCCCGGTGCTGCCGTGCTCATTGTCGGCGGCCGTGGTGAAATGGGCCGATACTTTGCGTCGTGTTTTTCCGATGCCGGCTACCAACTGCGAATCCTCGACAAAAACGACTGGCCCAGCGCGAAACAACTATGCGAGGGCGTCGATCTCGCCATCATCTCGGTGCCCATCGACGTTACGGTTCAAGCGATTTCCGATATCGCCCCGCACCTCCCGGAAACCGCCGTCCTGGCGGATATCACCAGCATCAAGCAGGCGCCGGTGACGGCCATGCTCAAGGCCCACAAAGGCCCCGTACTGGGGCTTCACCCCCTTTTCGGGCCGACCACGTCCACCCTGGACAAGCAGATCATCGCGGCCACGCCCGGGCGCGACGAAGCGGCCTGCCGGTGGGTCATTGACCAGTTCACGGCGTGGGGAAGCATCATTGTCACCTCCACCCCCGAAGAGCATGACGAAATCATGTCCATCGTCCAGAGCCTCCGCCATTTTGCCACGTTTACCGTCGGCCGGTTCATGGCCAAGACCCGGGTGCCCGTCAAGCGGACCCTGGAATTTTCCAGCCCCATATACCGGCTCGAAATGGGCATGGTGGGACGGCTCTTCGCCCAGGACCCCGCCCTGTATGCGGAAATCATTTTTGCATCGGACCGGCGCCTGAATCTCCTGAAAGACTATATCGAAAGCATCCAGGAAACCTTGGAAATGGTGGAAAAGGGGGACAGGAAGCAATTCATCGAGGAGTTTAAAAAAGTCTCCCAATGGTTTGGCCCCTTCGGAGAGCAGGCCATCCGGGAAAGCTCCTTTCTCATTGACAAGCTTATCGAACGCTTCTGAAGGCGGGGTTCCGTCCGATACTTAAGGCACCCGGGTAAAATGAGAGATCCAAAAAGGGCCGGCGGTGCCATCGTTGCGCTGCTCCTGATTGCGCCCGACAACGATGCGCTGGATAGGCGCCGGGAGATAAAGGGTGCCTGAATACCATTCAGGAATACAGATTTCAAGCCCCTCGGGCAATTCGTCAATAGGAATACCGGCGACCACTTTCGTGGCAACGTTACCGTAATACCCGATCTCATCACCACGATCCAAAGCACCATTTCCGTTTTTGTCGAGAATGGCGATCAGAACCGCTGTGCGCTCTGACTTCTCCCCGTGGTTTTCTCCTTTTATCAGCGGATCCGGGGGGCGGTTGGCTTCCCACACAACAACCTGCTCAAAAAGCGCCGTCAGAATGGAAAGGTTTCTTGGAGAATAAGGATCCTGCCGCTCGCCGATGCCGATATGGTCGTATTCCGTGGCCGGAACAATATCCACAGCCAGCATGTAGTCCATATCGATATCCAGTGTGATTTCTCCAGAAATGGAGATATACAGTTTGACGCCTTCCACATGAATAGCCAGCACGATCAGTCTGCCCTTTTCCACGTTGAAACTGCCGGCTTCACTCATGTCAAGCGCATAGTCGATGCTCGCGGAAAAATCATATATGTGCTTGTTAATCTTGAATTCATGATCCAGGGGCGGAATAATCGTCCGGCCATGGGAAAGCTCTGTCAGAAACTGGTAGGTGTTCTTGTTGACAACAATCCCGAGCTTGTCCCCGCGGGTGGGTTCGGGGAATCCACCCGCAAAATCCCTATCCCAGAGGGCCGCGATCATCACCTTGTCTCCCGGGACAAGATCCGTATGGGACAGGTTCCGGTTGAAATAATTTTCATAAGGCGGCATTTTATAGAAGTACTTCAACGTGCGATCAGGGTTATCGAGGATGTCCCCGGGATTGCCCGAATCAAACACCGTAATAAAAACAGGGGCATCACTGCGAAGAAAATCCGCCGGCACGGAAAAAGTACCGGCAATGGACATATCAAGACCGGAGGGCTCGGGTATATCTATCCGGAATACCAGGTCAATATCTTCAATGTTCATGCCGTGGTCAATCACCAGAGGGGATGTGACGGCTCCCCCTTTGCCGTAAAACCCGATCCGGTCTCCGGCGTCGATTTCGTTGTTTGCATTGGCGTCAAGCAACGCAAAAACCTGGAGGTTTTCTATGG
>SLGU01000087.1 GCA_007136525.1 Desulfobacteraceae bacterium
ATGGTGTATATGTAACGGGGATCAGCGCTGCAAGTCAATAAAAAAATCGAACGCTCGTTCTTTTTTATTGACACGCGGTACTCAACATACTTAGAATAAATATAACATGCCTGGTCGAATCTGCCATCATTGGGATGGTGTTGCGGGGGGATGGTGTTCCGGGCGGCAGGCCGGGTTTTCCAGCCCGGCCCGTTTTTTAAACATCAACGCTGATGAACCCGTAAAAGTCGTTTTCATACGGCCTTGTAAAAAGCTCAAGATCCAGGTGCGAGCAATTATTTAAGAATTGGGTGTACTCAGCCGTACGTGCGTTTCTTCAACAATTGCTCGCAACGCAGATATTGAGCTTTTTACGAAGCCTTCAATGCTGGGTCTGCCATGAAGATACTGGTCTGCGTAAAACATGTACCCGATCCCGACGGTCTCGTCTTCAATGCAGGCGGGGATGGCCGGGTTTCTATGGGTGAGGCGGCCGGATACCGGATGAACCGGTATGATGAATTCGCCGTTGAGGAGGCCGTCCGGATCAAAGAAAAAACAGGGAGGGCTGCCATTGATGTGCTTACGGTCGGCCCCGGGCGCTCAAAAGATGTCCTCCGGCGGGCTGTGGGCATGGGTGCAGACCGGGGCATTCACCTTGTCACCGGCAAGGACGGGTATGTCAGCCCGATGGTCAAGGCAGCCTGGATCGCAGATTATGCAAGGGGGAAAAATTATGACCTCATTTTGACCGGCGCCATGTCGGAAGACATGATGAACGCGCAGGTCGGGCCGATGGTGGCGGCACTTCTGGGGCTGCCATGGGCCACCCAGGTCATTTGCATGCGTCTGCCGTCCGGTCAAGGCAGCGTGTCCGCCTCAGGGGAAACCCGCCTATCCATAGAACGGGAAATCGAGGGCGGGAGCAGGGAAATGCTGGAAATCACCATGCCGACCGTTCTCGCGGTCCAGACCGGGATTAATGAACCCCGGTATCCGTCCCTGTCCAACCTGATGAGGGCCAACCGGCAGGAAATGGAATCCGTTGATATGCCTTCATCGGGCGGTGGGGGGTGCAAAATGCCGGACGGCATGGCCGGCATGGTTATGCCGAAGAAAATGCGCGCCGGCAGGCGCCTGGAGGGCACACCCCTTGAAAAGGCCGAATCGCTGGTTGCCATCCTGAAACAAAGGGCACTGATTTCCTGATATGCCGGAAAAAAGAACCATAGCTGTTATCGCCGCTCATGCCGAGGGGCGGGTGCTGCCTGAGACCTACGATGCGGCGGCTTTGGCGGAAAAACTGGTGAACGGGGCGACCGATGCAGTTGAAATAATTGTCGCTGGTGGCCGGATCGTACCAGTTGCTGAAGAAATCGCCCGGCAAACCGGGATGGCTGTCCGGGCTGTTTCCTGTCCGGGCATTTCGACTTTTTCATCCGAAGCCTGGTGCAGGCTGATTGTCCCGATGGTTTCAGGAAAGGGTTTTGAATACATATGCGCCCCGCACAATTCACAGGGACTCGATTACGCGCCTGCCCTTGCCGCCATGCTGAATGCGGGGTGCATCACCGGGATAAACGGCTTGTTTTACGAGAAGGAAACGGTTTATTTTCAGAAAGACGTCTATGGCGGCAAGGTCCGGGCAAACATGGCTTCCTGCGCAAAGACCGCGGTACTGACGGTCCAGCCCGGTACATTCCGCCTTGACGCCGGCGGGGGCAAGCAGCCCGGCAGGGTTACAACGGTGGCGGTTGAAGGGATATCCGGCCAGGTAAATGTACTGGGTGTGCGCAAGGCCCCTGCCGACACCTCCGGGCTGGCCGAAGCAAAGGTGGTGATTGCCGCCGGAAGGGGCATCGGTGAAGCGGAAAACATGCCCTTGATGGATCGTCTCGCGGCACTGTTTCCCCGGTCTGCCGTTGCCGGAACCCGGATCGTGTGCGACCGGGGATGGCTCCCCTACAGCCGGCAGGTCGGTGTTACAGGGATTACGGTGGCCCCGGCGCTTTACTTCGCATGCGGGGTGTCAGGGGCGTCTCAGCACGTAATGGGCATGCGCGGCGCAGGTTTTGTCGTGGCCGTCAACACGGACCCTCACGCGGCTATGTTCAACGAGGCCGATGTCTGCATCGTTGAGGATATAAACACGTTCATTCCGCTTCTGCTGGGGGTTTTCCAGCAGGGGCAAAACGAAAACCCGGTGCCGGCGGCACCGGACAATGAAGAATCCGGAGGTTGACATGGTATCTTTTTCACTGGAGAACAAGATTGCACTGATCACCGGGGCCAGTCGGGGCATCGGTGAAGCGATTGCGCTGACGCTTTCCGATCACGGGGCGACCTGTATCCTGGCGAGCCGTAAGCTGGAACCCCTTGAGGCCGTTAAACAGAAAATTGTCGATAAGGGGGGCAATGCCGAGGCCATTGCCTGCAACACGGGGCAGATGGACCAGGTCCAGGCGCTTTTTGCGCAGGTCCGGTCCACATACGGCAGACTCGACATCCTGATCAATAACGCGGCCACCAATCCGTATTTCGGGTCTTTGATGGATGCGCCGGAATGGGCCATGGACAAAACA
>SLGU01000176.1 GCA_007136525.1 Desulfobacteraceae bacterium
CTAACAAATGACGATGAAACGGGTTCAAATCACGCAAGGAATCAGAAACATTCTTTTGGCCACTGATCTCTCAGAAAAAGCCGGCCACACCTTTGCCTATGCAGCCGGAATGGCTGATGCGTATGGTGCAGACCTGACCATCCTTCATGTAATGGAAAAACTGCCACCCAATGCCGAACTGTTTATGATTTCAGTGCTTTCTGTTGACAACCGGCATGAACTTGAAAATAGAATCAAGGCGGATGCTGCTGCAGAAATTGAAAAATATATTGGCTGGTTCTGCACCGGAACTGCCGGGCAGATTCCGGAATGCAGGTCCACTGCCAGCAAGGTCGTGGTCGAGCCGGGGAATGCGGCAAAGCGCATTCTGCACCATGCCGGGAAAGGCCGATTCGATGCCCTCGTCATAGGAAGCAGCGGACGCGGGATATTCCATGAGGCCATGACTGGCAGGACCTCCCGTAAGGTTATAAAAAACAGCCCCATACCGGTCTTTGTCGTTCCAATGAATAAGGACGCTCTGTTTTAGACCGTCGGCAGGATTTGCCGCGCAAAACACCTCCCCCCTTCCAGAAAACAGGAAACCCCCATTGTTCATGCAGGCTTTATCCACGTTTGCAAATTGACAAGCATATTGGATTTTGTTATTCAATCAATTTATGATGCATTCGTAAAAAGTCGCGATCAGACGGCTTTGAAAAAAGTTCAAGATCAAGGCGCGATCAATTTTTGAAGAATTCAGGGGCGGGGACAGGGGAAGGAATGCCCATATCGAATACGAGGACACATCCATTATCCTGGATAGGGGCGCTGCTTCTGATTTCAGCCTTTATCGCATGCGATTGGGTCTTCGCTTTTGAACAAGACAGCACATCCCCGCTGATCGTCGACCACCACCTGGAACGCCTGAGCATCACCCCCCACCTTTCCTATCTCGTCGATCCTTCGGGCAATGCGGAGATACATGATGTAGCGCGCCATTCCGAACGTTTCAAGGCTGTTCCGGATCGCAGGGGTGATCCGAGTTTCGGGTATTCAAGGGCGGCCTACTGGTTCATGTTCAAGGTGAACAACCGCAATTCGTTTCCCGTGGATTGGGTCCTCGAGTTCAGTTACCCGCTCACCGATTTCATAGCGCTCTACGTCCCGGATAACGATACCTACCGCGTCTTAAAGACGGGAGATTGGCTGCCGTTTGACGCACGGGAGATTTACTACCGCAATTTTGCATTCCCTTTGACCGAGCCGCCAGGCGAACGGACCTACTTCCTCCGGGTTGAATCAAGCGGCGCTCTGACCGTTCCCCTCATGGCATGGTCACCCCCCGCGTTTCAACGGAAGATGAACGTTGAAACCATCGTCATCGGCTTCAGTTACGGCATGCTTCTTGCCATGGCGATCTACCACCTGTTCATCTTTTTTTCCATCCGGGAGAACAGTTACCTCTTCCTAACCTTTATCATTGTTTTTCCGGGCCTTTTTGCAATGACCAACATCGGCATCACATACCAGTATCTCTGGCCCGGCAGCCCGGCATGGGGAAACAAGGCGCATCCTTTTTTTCTGGCAATAGGCAACCTTGCGGCCCTTCAATTCGCCCGGGTCTTTCTCAATACCAAGACCGTCTTCCCGCGATGGGATCTTATTCTTAGAATCGCCATGGTGCTTGCCGCTCTACTCATACCGCTTTCCCTGGTTTTCGAATACTACCATATGACCCGCGCCACTGCGCTGCTGACATTGGTTACCGGTATACTGGTCATAGCCGCCGGGGTCGCCGCCTTTGCAAAGGGATACCGCGAAGCCCGCTTTTACCTTCTCGCCTGCCTGGCGTTTTTTGTCGGCGCCATGCTCTCGGTAGTCCGGGCATACGGTTTTCTTCCGGAAAATTTTATCACCGTGTGGTCCAGCCTGATCGGATTGGTGGCAATGGCGCTGCTATTCTCATTTGGCGTAGCAGACAAAATTAATGTCATCCGGCGGGAAAGGGAAAAAGCCGTTGAAGACCTGGCGGATTCAGAGGAGAAGTACCGGAACCTGGTGGAAAACGCCCATGACGGCATTGTCATGTTACTCGATGAACGGCCGGTCTTTGCCAATAACGCCTTGATGGAAATGCTCGGCTACCCACCCCGGGAATTCATGTCAATGAAAATAGCGGATTTTCTGCCCGAAACCCCAATGGGAAGGGATCTCGTCATAGAGCGTTACAGGAAACGAATCAGGGGGGAGGATGTACCCTCAAGATACGAAGGCCAGATGATGAAAAAGGACGGCACGGTCATTGACTGCATGTTTTCGGCATCGGGCATCAATATCGGCGGGCGTTCGGGTGTGATCGCCATCATATCCGACATCACATCCCTGAAGCGGGCGGAGCGGACTATCGCGGAACAGTACGACGAAATCCAGAACCAGTATTCGGCGCTTGCAGCGTTGAACCGGGAACTGACCGTCGCCCAGGAAACCCAGGTTAAACTCAATGAACGGCTTGCCGAAGAAAAAGAACAGCTTGCAACGATACTCAAATCCATCAGCGA
>SLGU01000100.1 GCA_007136525.1 Desulfobacteraceae bacterium
CCTGGCAGAAGCTGTTGACCTGCTGGATGAATCCGCCAGGGCGGATTTCATAGAAAAAGTGTTCGGTCAATAATTTTTCCCAACGGATTTAAATCGCATCCCTTCTGTTTGCACCCATAAGGGATTGATTTCTTCATAGGCTGGTGGAGATGAGGGGGATCGAACCCCTGACCTCGGCATTGCGAACGCCGCGCTCTCCCATCTGAGCTACATCCCCATTTCGACACGGTGTGGTTGAATCCACTCCATACCAGCGGTTTTATACTGAGTCAAGCTGAAATACGCGCCTGCGGCTCAACCAAATGAATAAAAAGCATCATCCTTCCGAATGCCCCGGCGGGTCAACACAAAATCATAGCGAACGGGGTCTTCAGGGGCGATACTGGAAAAGGCGGCCGTAATGTCAAGGGCGGTTTTCATGTCCGGCTGTTTACGGGCGGTAATGCCCAACGCCATGCATACCCTGTGCATATGCACATCCAGTGGGATGATGAGCCTGGAGGGGCAGAGCGCATCCCAGCCGCCGGGATCGACCTGGTCTTTTCGGACCATCCAGCGCAGAAACAGGTTGAGGCGCTTGCAGGCGCTCCCCCTGGAAACAATGGGCAGCAGGTGGCCGGGGTCGGATGCCGCAGCGTTGCGCAGGGCTTCGGCAAAAACGGCAAGCGCGGGAAGGTATGTTTTGTCCGTGGCTGTATAACCTGTCTGAAAGCAGGCCATAAGAGAACCGTGCCCGGCTATGGCCGCCTGGATGCCGGAGAGTATGGCGGCAAGATGTGCGCCTGTTGCAAACCGATGGACAAAACCGTTGAAATCCGACAGAAAATCGCAATGCCGGGCGTTTTCAAGATAATCACGGGGGCTCGGCCCCATTTTACCGAGTACGGCATCCACGCTTTTGAGGATCTGCCGAACGTTGCCGTAAGCAAGGGAGGCGGCTATAATGCCCACGATTTCACGGTCCAGTGGATCCGGGTACCGGTAAAGCACGCACAAGGGGTCCGGGTCCACGTAGCACCGCCGGTTCTTTTCACGGTAGAGGGCTTCGAGCTGGCCGGCATAACGATTGATCATCGCAGTTTGGCCCGGTAGAGCAGCAGGCTGTTGGTCACCACGGATATGCTGCTCAGGGACATGGCTACCGCGGCTAGCATGGGGTTGAGCTCCCGCAGCATGTCCGGCACGACTTCAAAAGGGTACAGGATGCCGGCTGCAACCGGTATCAGGAGCGTGTTGTAGCAAAAGGCCCAGAACAGGTTCTGCTTCACCGTGCGCATGGTTTTCCTGCTGATATGGAGCGCCTTGACCACGGTTGAAAGACTTCTCCCCGCCAGCACCACATCCCCGGTTTCAATGGCGACATCGGTTCCGCTGCCAATGGCGAACCCCACGTCGGCAATCGCCAGTGCCGGAGCATCGTTGATGCCGTCCCCTACCATACCGACCCGCCGGCCCCCGGTTTGAAGCTCCTTTATTTTATCCGCCTTTTCCCCGGGACGGACCTCTGCAAAGACATCGTCGATGCCCAGCTCTTCGGCAATAGCCGCCGCCGTGTTCCGGTTGTCGCCCGTGAGCATGGTGACCTTGAGGCCGTACTGGTGAAGGGCATCAACCATTGCCCTGGCATCGTCCTTGACCGTGTCGGCCACGGCCAAAAGCCCCATGGGCATATCGTTTTTAGCGGCCATGACAACGGTTTTCCCCTGCCGCTGGAGTGTGTCGATCGCTTCCCCATACCCGGAAAGGTCCACCTTAAGGTCTGAAAACCATGATATCTGCCCAACCCGGACGGTTTCGCCGTTGACGGTTGCAGAAACGCCCTCCCCCCCGGTGGCCTTGAAATCGGATACCTTGGCAGGGGTTATGTTCTCACGCGCTGCTTCGCGCAGGATCGCCTTGCCCACGGGATGCTCGGATGCGGCTTCAACGGAAGCGGCAATCTGGAGCAGGTTCCGCCGGTCCGTGCGGGCATCCGCAAAGCAGATCACGTCGGTCACCTCCGGCTTTCCGCGGGTAAGGGTGCCGGTCTTGTCGAACACGATGGCATCAAGTTTTTCAGCCGCTTCAAGGGCCTCTCCGCTCTTGAAGAGGATGCCCTGTTCAGCGGCCCTGCCCGTACCGGCCATGACCGCTGTGGGGGTGGCAAGGCCCAATGCACAGGGGCATGCAATAACCAGAACAGCAACGAGCCGGATCATGCCAGCGACGTAGCCGTCGGTGAAAAATATCCAGATAAAAAATGTCAATATGGCAAAAACGATCACTGCGGGAACAAAAACGGCAGACACCCTATCGGCAACAGCCTGGATGGGGGGCTGGCTCCCCTGGGCTTCCCGCACCAACCGGATGATCTGGGACAGGGCGGTGTCCTTTCCCACCCGGGTGGCCTCGAACAGCAGGGTGCCGTCGCTGTTGATGGTGCCGCCGATGACCGTATCCCCGGGCTTCTTGACAACGGGTATGGGCTCGCCGGTAAGCATGGACTCATCAACTGCGGACTGCCCGTCCACAATCTCACCGTCCACCGGAATGCGCTGGCCCGGGCGCACACGGAGCCGCCACCCCTTTTCCACTTCAGATACCGGAACCTCTCTTTCCGCATCGCCTTCAACGACCGTGGCCGTGGCCGGCCGCAGGTCGAGGAGTTTTCTGACCGCACCGCCGGTTTTGCGTTTGGTCCGGGTTTCCAGCATTTTTCCGAACTTGATCAGGGTGATGATCATGGCCGATGTCTCAAAGTACACATGATCACCTAGAAACGGGAAAAATAGAAGTGCCGTGGAGTAAAAATAGGCGACCGAAGACCCCATGGCCACCAGGACGTCCATATTGGCGCTTTTGTTCAGCAGGCTCCGGTAGCCCCCGGTATAATAGTCCCAGCCGGTGTAGAACTGCACTGGCGTGGCCAGCAGAAAAAGGATCCAGTTCACGGCGGCCACATGCGCCCAGTCGCCGAAAAAATGCATGTCCCGCCCCATGCTCAGGATGAACAGGGGGAGAGTAAAAATAAGGCCTACAATGAATTTTTGCGTCTGGTCCCGGACTTCGGCGCTCCGGGCCGCCATTTCATAATCTTCCGGGTCCGTCCGGGTGTCGTCGGGCACATGGGCGTCATAGCCGGCCTTTTTAATCACGGCGACAATCTCGTCTATGTCCACAACAGACGGGACATAGTTCACCGTGACGGTCTCGGTGGCGAAATTCACGGAAGATTCGATGATGCCCTGGGCTTTGCGCGAGAGCGCTTTCTGGATGTTAGCAGCACAATTGGCGCACGTCATCCCGGTTACCGGGATTTCCATGCGGCGCGAAGCCACATCGTAGCCCGCATGCCGGATCCTGGCCAAGATGTCATCAAACCCGGTTTTAGCGGGGTCGTATTTGACATGGACCTGCTCAGCGCCGAAATTGACGTGTACCGACGCCACGCCGTCCATCCGGCCAAGGCTCCTCTCGATCGCACGGGCGCAGTTCGCGCAGGTCATTCCCGTTACCGGAAGCGTGAATTCCCGATCAGCCATCTATTCCTCCGTCGGTTGTCTCAGTCGACCGCCTATTGCGCAGGATAATCAATGTCTTTGAGGACCTGGCGAATCCGGTCCAGGGTTGCCGGCGTTTCAAATTCAACCGCCACGGTTTTGCGGGTCGAATCGCCCTCTACCGCCGCAACCCCTGCCACTTCAAGGAGTTCGTTTTTAATGGTGCGGACGCAGTGGTCACAGGTTATTCCAGGAATGGACAGCGTTGTTTTTTCCATGGTATTTTTCCTCGATGAACGGATTATTATTATTACGATAAGAGGTCTTCGAGGGCCGTTTTCAGGTCCGGGAATCTGAAGGTAAAACCATTTGCCAGCAGCTTTTCCGGCAGGGCGCGCTGGCTCGAGAGCATCATTTCGCCCAACTCTCCCATGGCAAGACGCAAGGCAAACCGCGGCACCCGGAAGAAATCGGGTCGTCCCAGAACGCTTGCCAGGGTTTTGGAAAACGCTTCGTTTCTCACCGGGTTTGGTGCACAGCAGTTGACCGGCCCGTTGATTTCATCATTGGCAATCGCAAATTCATGGGCGGAAATGAGATCGTCCATGTGGACCCACGGCATGAAATGTTTTCCGGAGCCAAGGGGCCCGCCCACAAACGCCTTGTATGCGGGCAGCATCGTTTTCAAGGCGCCGCCGTTTTTTCCCATGACCAGACCGAAGCGCATGTTGGCCACGCGAACACCTTTTTCTGCCGCCCGGTTGGCCTGCCCTTCCCATTCGATGCACACGCGGGCCAGAAAATCATCACCGGCGGGTTCGTTTTCATCGAGCCGGTCATCCCCCCGGTTGCCGTAATAGCCGACCGCGGACGTGCTTAACAGGACGGCCGGCTTGTTTCCTGAAACCGCGTCAACCAGATTTTCCGTGGTCCGGACCCGGCTTTCAAGAATGGCGGCCTTGGTTTTTTCAGACCACCGGCCGAAAATATTCTTCCCGGCAAGGTTGATGACGACGTCAGAGCCCGCAACGGCATCCTGCCAAGCACCTTTCTGCGTGGTGTCGGCCTGAATCCAGGCCAGATCACCGCCTTCAGCGCCATCCGGCCGGTTCCTGTCAACGCCCGTTACCGCGTGCCCCTGCGCGGCGAAGAAGCCGGTTATCTGCTTTCCCACAAACCCGCCGGCCCCGGTAACCAGTATTTTCAAAGCGGCCTCCTTTTGCGGTGTTTCAGGTTATGTCACAACAAGCGCGGATGCGGATTTCACGCCGTTTAACACTTTCTGGGACACGCTGCCGAAAAAAAAGTCAGCCGCCGACGATATGCCCCTCTTGCCGATGACCACAACGTCAAAGCCCGAATCGGCCTTTTTGATGATGTCTCTTGCCGTCCCCTTTTCAAGAGGCTGTACCTGGATCTTTACCTTTTCTTCGGGAAAGCCTGCCGACTGCAGATACCGCATGGCCACCTTTGCGGCGGCTTCTAAAAGGACTTTTTTTTCATCTTCAATAGCGCAGAATGCGGCGCGCTCCCGCTGAAAGGTGGGCGTCAGGCTGGGGCTGTTGTATTCACAAATGCTCTTGTAATCCTGCAGCACGCTGAACAGCGTAATTTCCGAGTCCTTTTCAATCAACGCCGCGGTGAACTGCACGGCGCGCATCGCATTATCCGAGTCATCCATGGCAATCAACACTTTTTTGCTCATCAAATTTTCTCCTTGTCTGTATCAGGATTATCCATTTACCGCGATCGGCTGCCGCGAGCAACTGCAAACCGTCTGGCCTTTCTATGTTTCTCCGGACCGGCCGTCGTCGCACCCATCATCCGAATCGGAAAGCCGGGCATGCTCACCCGTGGGCATCTTGGTGCAAAACGCATCGCCTTCCCCGCCGGCTGCGGCCTGCACGCCGACATCCGTGCCGGCTGCATCGGCATTTTCCAGGGTGTGCAGGGCGGAATCATAATCCGGTTCATCGCCGATTTCAGGGACGAGTTGGGTATAAACGACCCGGTGATGCTCATCAAGAACCATCACCGACCTTGAAAGCAGACCCGCAAACGGTCCGTCCACAATCCGCAGGCCGTAGTGATCACCGAAATCATTGTTTCTCATCTCGGACAATGAAACCACCCCGTCGATGCCCTCTTTCCGGTTGAAACGGTCGTGGGCAAAGGGCAGGTCCCTGGATATACAGAGCACCTGGGTATTGTCGAGCCGGTCAACCAATGCATTGAAGCGGCGGACGGACTCAGCACAGACAGTGGTTTCAAGGCTCGGAAATATATTCATGATAATTCGGCTGCCTTTGAAATCCGACAGCCTGACATCTTCCAGATCGGTCGATACAAGTCCAAAATCGGGAGCAACTGAACCCTTTTCAGGCAATGTTCCGCTGGTGTGAACCGTTTTCCCATCCAATGTCACCTGTGCCATATTAATTCTCCTTATTGACGAAATTATCAGTATTGACGACTTCGCAAAAAGTCCAATATCTGCGTTACGCGCAATTTCCGAAGAATCTCACGTACGACTAAGTACGCTCAATTCTTTAAAAATTGCGCAAGCCTTGATCTTGAACTTTTCTCAAAGCGTCTGAAACGAACTTTTTTCGGGTTCATTCGTATTATCGTTGTATATTAAAATTATTCCTGAAATCCGTTTCGTCAATCCGGAAGGGGAAGTTTTCGGGGCTCAAGCCGAACCAGGAAGGCCTGAAGCCTTCCGGTATGTCTCATACCCGCCGCTCAGGTTTTTTGCCTTGAACCCGTTTTGCGTCAGCAGGCGATAGGCCAGGTAGGCCCTGTATCCGATGGCACAGTATGTCACATAGGTCTTGCCTCGATCCAAGGTGTCCATGCGTTCCCGCAATTCATCGATATTGATGTGCAGAGCGCCCGCGATGCGCCCCGTGAGCTTGAGTTCGATATTCGACCGGACGTCGAGCAGTACGCAGGTTTCCGGGTCCAGGGCTGCAAGTTCGCGGACATGAATATTTTCCAGATCCTTCTTCAGGAGATTGGAGGCGACGTATCCGGCGATATTGACCGGGTCCTTGGCGGAGCCGTAAGGCGGGGCATAGGCCAGCTCCAGGCGCTGCAGATCAAAGACCGTCATGTTGCCGTACAGGGCCGTGGCAATGACGTCGATCCGCTTGTCAACGCCGTCCTTGCCCACCATCTGGGCCCCGAGAATGCGTCCGTCGTGCGGGGAAAACAGCATTTTGATGGAGATGGTCTCGCCCCCCGGGTAATACCCTGCATGGGAGCCGGAATGGGTATGGCTGACAAGATAGGGAACACCCCATTTTATTGCCGTTTTTTCGTTCAGGCCGGTCTGGGCAACGGTGAGGTCGAACACCTTGACGATAGCGGTGCCCAGCGTCCCGCAGAAAGCCGAGGCCCTTTTCATGGCGTTGTCCGCGGCAATCCGACCCTGCTTGTTGGCGGGGCCGGCCAGCGGCGTCACCGTCTTTTTTCCCGTGATGTAATCGCGGACTTCAACGGCGTCCCCAACGGCAAAAATATGAGGATCGCTTGTGCGCAGGGTTGCATCGACGGCAATAGCACCGGTTTCGCCAATCTCAAGTCCTGCATCCATGGCCAGGCCGGTTTCCGGCCGTATCCCAACGGATAAAACCGCCATATCGCAGGCAATGGTTTTTCCCCCATCGGTTCGGACGCTCATCCTGCCGTCCTTTTTTTCAAACGCGCAGATGCCGTCACCCAGGATCACATCAACGCCTTTTTCCTTGAGATGGGCATGGACAAATCCCGCCATATCCATGTCCAGTGGGGACATGACCTGCTCCAGGCGTTCTACGATAGTCGTACGAATTCCCCTTAAAACCAGGTTTTCAGCCATTTCAAGGCCTATAAAACCGCCGCCGGCAACCACCGCCGCAGAAGGAGACGCATCTGCGACGAATGTATTGATGCGGTCCATATCCGGAATGTTTCTGAGGGTAAAGATATTGTCCCCATCAACCCCCTCGCATGGCGGCCGTATGGGCGCAGCACCCGGCGAAAGGATCAAACAGTCGTAGGATTCGGTGTATTCTTCACCGGTTTGATGGTTTCTCGCCCGAACGGTCTGATGCTGCCGGTCGATGGCGAGGACCTCGGTGTTGCTCCGCACGTCGATCCCATATCGCTTATGAAACATTTCCGCGGTGGTGACCAGCAGATCGTCTCTTTTTTTGATCACGCCACCGATATGGTAGGGAAGTCCGCAATTGGCAAAAGATATGTAGGGCCCCCGCTCAAATACTATGATCTCGGCGGATTCACTGAGCCGCCTGGCACGGGCGGCCGCTGTGGCTCCCCCGGCAACACCACCGATAATCAAAAGCTTTTCTGTCATGAATGTCCCTCCGGTCTGTTATCGCTTATTTTAAAAGTAATAACCCTGGTCAGGACACAATTCAAGCCAAAAGAAGCGGGGAAAGGGGTTTAACAGGAAGAAGGGGTGCTTTACATGGATATCACCTTATCCGCAAGGTGCATGGCGGTGACAATATCGAGCATGTTCGTGGTCTGGCCGGCGCGCCTGGCATCGGACAACCCGTAATGCTCCAGGCATGTGCCGCAGACCAGGATGACGACCCCATCGCATTCGAGATTCACAAGGTCTTCGGCCACAGCAGATGTTTGAGTGGTCAGTTTCACGCCGTTGTTGACAAAAACAAGGCGCCACAGGTCGGGCCCCATTTCCTTGAGCGTGCGGATAAAATTGGCCATGAGCTTCAGCCCGAGCGCATCGTCGCCAAAACCCATGCGGTCTGTTGTAACCATGACCATGATTTTGCGCCCCTGCGCCGCGTCATGCAAAGCGGCTGCAGGGGCCTCGCCTGGTGAGCCAGTCATCTGGCCGGTGCGCTCGCCCGTGACATGAAAATCATCCCCGACAGCTTCATCGGTAACCTTGTACCCGGCGGAAGCCAGGTACCTTGCCACGTTCTGTCTGGATGCATCGTTGCTTACGACAACCGTCACTCTTTGAGGCGCCTGCTTTTCAACCCTGTCCCGTGTCATTAATACCGGCGCAGGGCATTCCTGGTGCCTGGCATCGATTTTTTCCATTAATTGCTATCCTTTTCTCTCAGTCCAACGGTCAACCAAGTCCACCAAGTCCACTAAGTCCACTAAGTCCACCAGCTCTTCCCACCTTTAACCCGACCGTCTCAACATATTTGCTCTTTCTTACCCTTTTCGCGGTCCACAAATCAAATTGCTATTTTCTATGAATATTGATATGCACTATTCATAATATCAATAATTGACAACGCTGAAAAAAACATTTACCCCGCCACCGGCGGCTTGATTCGTGTGGAAGACCATGGACATCTGGCAGTTGAAAATATTTATGAAGGTCATCGACCTTGAAAGCTTTTCAAGAGCCGCAGAAGCGGTTCACCTGACCCAGCCCACCGTGAGCAGCCATATCAAGGACCTGGAAGAGCGCCTGGGGTGCCGGCTTGTTGACCGAATGGGCAAGAAAACCCAGCCCACGGGCGCCGGCCGGCTTTTGTACTCCTATGCCCGGCGGATCATACGCCTTGCAGAGGAAGCCGAGGAAGCCGTTGCACGGTTCATGGGGCTGGTCACAGGCAGCCTGGTTGTCGGCGGCAGCACAATCCCGGGGGGATATCTGCTTCCCCGACTGATCGGCGATTTCAGGCAAAAACACCCCGAAGTTCACATTTCCATCGTGGAGGGCGATACGAAGCAGATCATCGACGCCGTTCTGGACAGCCGCATCGATTTCGGCGTGGTCGGCGCAAGGGTGGACCAGCAGGGCATTGTTCAGGATCAATGGTTTTCTGACGACATGCGACTGGTCATACCCGCAGGGCACCGGTGGGCGAGGAAAAAAGCGGTCAGCCTGTCTTCTCTCACAAAGGAACCTTTTATCATTCGGGAGAAGGGCTCGGGAACCCTCAAATCCTTCGAAAGCCAGCTGGCTTCAAAAGGCATCGGGGCATCGGATTTTTCAATCGCGGCAACGCTCGGCTCCACGACCGCCGTGATCCAGGGGATCAAGTCCGGCATCGGCGTGTCAATTCTGTCTGCCATTGCCGTAGCCGACGACGTCAAGGCAAAAACCCTCAAAACCCTGCCTGTGAGAGGCCTTGACCTGACCCGGTATTTTTACCTGACCTACCACAAAAACCGCACACGCTCCCCGCTGTGCGAAGCTTTTATGGACTTTTTAAGAGGCATCGGAGAAAAGCAGTTTACCCATGGAAAACAGGATTCATCTCGATAACATTACCATCGTACTGCATCATCCGCGCTTTCCCGAAAACATCGGGTCGGTTGCCCGTTGCATGCTGAACATGGGCATTTCCCGTCTTCACGTGGTATCTCCCGAACCCGTCGACATTGACCGCGCCCTTACCCTTGCCACCCATGCGGCGTCCGGGGTCATACACGCAATGAAACGCTTTGAAGACCTGAAAAGCGCCGTTGCCGATGCCGGTTACGTCGTTGGCACCACCGCCAGGCTGGGGAAAAGCCGAAAAGTGGTCAAAACCCCGGCAAAAATGGCCCGGGCACTGATTCCCGTGAGCCGGGAAAACCGGGTCGCCATCGTGTTCGGCCCGGAAGACCGCGGCCTGACCAATGATGAACTGCGAAACTGCCACGAACTGGTCACCATCCGTACCGCAGCGTTCTCGTC
>SLGU01000137.1 GCA_007136525.1 Desulfobacteraceae bacterium
AATAGGATCCCACAATAACGGCGATATCCGTCACCGTATCCGTCAAGCTGTGGAGACCGTCCGCGACAACCGCATGGCTGTTCCCTGTTATACCGGCGGCCACCTTGAAAACCGACAGGCCGATATTGATACAAAACCCCCACCATGTCACACGACGGACCGAACGTTCGGGAGCCATCTGGATCAGCCGCCGAACGGGTTGTAACCGGGCAGTTTATACAGCGTGTCTTTTTTCTCCAGGATATCAGGCCTGTAAACGGTTTCAGCCCATTCTTCCCGGGGAATTTCCTCTATCCCGACGGAAACGGTTTTCTCCTCGCATCCCGCAATCTCCATGACATCCTTTACGATCTGGTCGCACAGGGCCTGTTTCTGGGCCGCCGTTCGCCCCGGATACATCTTGATGATCACATGCGGCATTTTGGCCTCCTGAGTTGCCGGAAAGACCTTCACGCACATCCTCCCGGTGGTTTGAAATCACTGTTATTTTTTGTTTCTGTACCGGTTTTTTCCACGGACACGTGCAAGCCATTGCGCCTGTTCCTGCTGGTATTCCTCCTCGGTCTGGTCCCAGCGGGAATAATCCGCTTCCCGCAGGTCCGGTTTTCCGGGATTCAGCTTTCGGATCAGCGCGACAAGTTTTTCAATGCTGATTTTGCCCTGTTCTTTGTTGTCCATAACCGCCACCTTGCCCTTGATGCAGGGTCATTGCGTCAACGCCTCAGGTGATCCGGGATTACGGCAACCGGGATCGGTTCCACCTTGTGCCTGTTGATCCGGTTGAGCCTGCGGTAGATCCCCAGCACCGCCTGCCGGCGCGCGGTCAACCCGTTTTCAACGCCGCCGGACGCTTCATGGGCCATGGCCCACTCCAATTCATCATAGGTGGCGCCGATCTGCTTTTCATCACTCCGGTTGTCCGCCCACAGGCCGTCCGTGGGGACCGCCTCGGC
Organism: Desulfobacteraceae bacterium; assembly: GCA_007136525.1. Next base: position 954 of record SLGU01000137.1, read on the forward strand.
GATTTCAGACAGAATGCCCAACTCACGCGCAAGAAGGCGCACCTCGGATTTCACCAGGTCGGCAATGGGTGCAATGTCCACCCCGCCGTCACCGTACTTGGTGAAGAACCCCACGCCGTAGTCCTCAACCTTGTTGCCGGTGCCTGCCACCAGAAGCCCGCGGTGTCCGGCATAGGCATAAAGCGCGACCATGCGGATGCGGGAACGGGTATTGGCCATGACAAGCCCGTCCTGCACCTCTTCCGGCAGCACTTCCTGAAAACGGTCGAATACCGGGGACAGATCCACGGTATGCGCCTTGACTGCGGGAAAACGATCCAGGAGCCAATCGATATGGCGGTCGGCAAGTGTTTTCTGATCTGAGGCTTGGTGAATGGGGAGGTTCAGAACAACCGTGGTCTTTCCGGTTTTTGCGCACAGGGTGGACGTCACGGCCGAATCCACGCCCCCGGATACGCCGATGACAAAACCGTTCAACCCGGCCGTATCACAATAATCGGTGAGCCATTGAACAATATGGTCAACGGCCGCCTTTGTTTTCATTTAAAACTCCTCATTTTCAGGCTGAGAAACACGGCTGCATATGCATCCGCCCGCCAGCTTCTGCATTCAACATCAGCAATATGTAAAGTATTTTACAATACTGCAGCAAAATATCGCAAGCTTTTCATGTGAAGCGCTGCCAAAGCGGTTGTCAAACGGCCCCTGATGTGAGGCCCCTCAGACACCGGGGACCGGAAAAACAGGCACAGATGTCAAGGATTCCTTTTTTGAACATGTGTTCAGGAATTCGCCACAAAAAAGCCGACACAATAGAACGATCGCTCGTTTTTAGTTGCATCGAAGGAATTGATAGTGATATTTATTTTCTTATCTGATGGACAACCAAAGAAATCATACGAAAACCCATCATCAACCCTTTGGGCCTGGAAAGATCAGAACCCATCTCACAATATTGAGGAGAACAATTCACATGCAACGTTTTTCCATAAATGACCTTTGGCGGCTGGCTTTGATTATTGTTTGCCTCTTGGCCCTGGCAGGCTGCTCCGGATTCAAGCACAACGCCTATGACCTGGCGATAGGGTACGAACGCCGGGGTGCCGGCCTTGAGCTGTCGACGCTTTTTGTCGATGATTTTGAGATTGCGGTTCTTGAGGGCAAGGGCAAGGGTGAGCGGCCCACCCTGGTCCTGGTTCACGGATTCGGCGCAAGCAAAGAAGTCTGGCTGCGGTTTTCCCGGCAGCTGAAAGATGATTTCCACATAATCGCCATAGACCTTCCCGGCCACGGGGACAGCTCAAAACACATGAACAAGGACTACGACATATCAAGCCAGATCCTTTATTTACGGGCTATTCTGTCAGAATTGGCAGTGGAGGCGCCCCACCTGGCCGGAAATTCAATGGGGGGCGCCATTGTTACGCTCTATGCAGCCCGATTCCCCGAGGATGTCGCCAGTCTAACCCTTTTCAATCCCAGCGGCGTATACACCCATGAGAGCGAAATGATGGCGTACCTTGCGCGGGGAGAAAACCCGCTGATTGTCCGAAATCGGGAAGATTTCGACCGG
>SLGU01000281.1 GCA_007136525.1 Desulfobacteraceae bacterium
ATCGAGGAAATCCATTACCGGGGACGATCCTGCGATTATGCCCGGGTGGTCAGGCTCTGCAATGAACTGGACCGCGGGGTGAGCCGGCTTGTCAAAAGCCTCATCGCCCTCAATCCCCTCCGGTTCAGGACGTTGAAGGAATATCATTCCAGGATTTCTTCCGATCTTGAAAGCCTAATCAGCACAGGCCGCCCGCAAACCGGACCCCCCTTTGTCCTTGCCCTGGACAGTGAAGCAAAAGAGCTCCTGGCCGGCGGCAAAGCCCGCAATCTTTCAATGATCAAGGCGTGGGGGTTTCCGGCCCCGAAAGGCTTCTGCGTTACCACCCGCGCCTACAACGCCATAATCGAGGCCAATGCGCTGCGCCCCGTGATTAATGACATCCTGGGCGGGATATGCCTGGAATCGGTTGAAGACCTTGAAAACCGGTGCACCGATATCCGGGACCGGATCATGAATGCGGCCATTCCGGGTGAAATACATCAGGCGATGGCTGCGCAGGTGGAGAAACTGTCTGCTTCAAGCCTGGCGGTCCGCTCCAGTGCGGTCGGTGAAGACGGCGGGCTGAGCTTTGCCGGGCAGCACGCCAGCGTTTTGCAGGTCAAACCCCCAAATTTTGCCGGCGCCTATAAACAGGTGCTGGCCGGCAAATATTCCCCGCGCGCCGTAACCTACCGGATCCAGGCCGGCCTGGCCGACGAAAACCTCCCCATGGCGGTTCTGGTGTTGGAAATGGTGGATGCCGAAGAAAGCGGCGTGGTGTATTCCTCCGGGATCAGGAATCCGGATGAAATGGAGGTATACGCTGTGCCCGGCCTTGGCGAAAAACTGGTCGCCGGGGAAGTGAAACCAAAACGATACGTTATCGAAAAACACACCGGCCCCGGCCCTGCAAAAGACACCCCCCCCTACCTGGACGCGCTTTTCCGCCATGGCCTGGATCTTGAGAAGCGGTTTGAAAAGCCGCAGGACATTGAATGGGCGGTGGATAAGGACGGAAACCTGATGTTTCTCCAAACCAGGCCCCTGAGCGCCCTCCAACCGGTAAAGGATGCCCCCCGCCCGGAACTCCCGGTCCTGGCCACGGGAGACTGGGCCGCATCGGGGCTGGCCAGTGGAAAAATATTTCTGGTCCGGTCACATGATGACATACCCGGCATCCCGAAAGGGCGCATCGTTGTGGCAAAAGGGCTATACCCGGAGCTGACGGCAGCAATCGAGCACATTGACGGCGTCATTGCCGTGGAAGGCAGCGCTGCCAGCCATTTTGCCACCATTGCAAGGGAAAACGCGTTACCTGTGGTCATCAATGTTGCCGGCGCCATGGAGGCTTTTCAAAACGGCCAGCCGGTGACCATTGACGGCAACCATGGGGTGGTGCACGATGGCATGGCCGACCTTTCAACGATCAACCCTGTGAGGAAACAGACATGGTTAACGGAAAAAATGACCGCCGTCCTGGAGACCGTTTCCCGGCTGAACCTCAAGGATGCGGCGTCGGACGCGTTTGCACCCGAAAACTGCCGCTCCATGCACGACCTGATCCGGTATAGCCATGAAATGGGTGTCAGGGAGATGTTCGACCTGGCCGACCGCAGGGGCAGGGGTCTTCAGCAGTCCAAGGTGCTCGACCTGGAAGTCCCCCTTTCCTTCCGTGTTTTAAACCTGGAAGACGGCCTGACCGAAAGCGGGAATGCCCGAAAACGCATTACGATTGATGATGTGTCCTGCAGGCCCTTTATCGCCCTGTTTTCCGGGCTTACCCATGAAAAAATCGAGTGGGACCAGGCCGTGAAGCATTTTGACTGGGAGGAATTCGACAAGGTCAGCGCAGGGATATTCAACCCGGAAACGTCATCCCTGCTGAGCAGCTATGGGCTGCTGGCAGGAGATTACATGCATGTGCTCGTCCGCTTCGGGTATCATTTCACGGTTGTGGATACCCTGGCCGGAAAAATGCCGGAGCAGAACTACATCCGGTTTTCCTTCAAAGGCGGCGGCGCCGGCGAAGACCAGAAAGCGATGCGCCTGGATGTCATCCGCAGGGTCCTTGAAACCTGCGGTTTCAGCATTGATGTGCGCAGCGACCTGCTCGAGGCGGATTTCAGCCGGAAAAGCCCAAAAGAAACGGAGCGTATGCTTCAGGTGATCGGGTTTATTCTCGGCAGGACCCGGCTCATGGACATGCACATGCACACGGACACGGTCGACCGGACGGCCGAGACATTGATGGGAGAGGTGGATGCGATTCTGGCCCTTTAACAAAGCCTCGGAAGATGCATATGTCAGCTGGGTCACCCCGGGCCTGGCCGTTGGCCCGGCCCCCATGTCCTATGACCACCTCGACCGCCTCAAGGCAGCCGGCATCGATGCCATCGTCAACCTTTGCGCCGAGTTCCCGGACCTGCCACCGATTGAGCGAAAAGCCGGCTTCGACGTCTATTACCTGCCCATCGACGATGAAGCGGTCCCGGAAATGAACACCATGGACGAGGCCCTTGAGTGGA
>SLGU01000071.1 GCA_007136525.1 Desulfobacteraceae bacterium
ACAGGCGGTGCGCCTCCCTGGCGGCTCGTTGTTCCGCTTCCTTCTTGCTGCGACCCTGGCCTCGACCGGCGACCGTGCCATCGATGGCGACGGTCGCGGTGAAGATCTGGGCGTGATCCGGGCCAACGCCGGTGACCTCGTAGCGCGGCAACACCTCGAACCTGGCGGCGGCGAGCTCCTGCAGGCTGGTCTTGAAGTCCAACGCCGCACGGCTGGCGGTGACCTCGATCAGGCGCTCGGCGAACAGCCGTTGCACGAGGTCGTAGGCGGTCGCGAACCCCTGATCGACGTAGACGGCCCCGATCACCGCCTCGAGCGCATCCGCGAGGATCGAATCCTTGTCCGCACCACCCGAGGCGGCTTCTCCGCGGTCGAACCGGATGTAGCGTCCGAGCGAGAGACCCCGCGCGACCTGGGCGAGAGATTCGGAGCGGACCACAGCGGCACGGAGCTTGGCGAGCCGCCCCTCCTGCTCCCCGGGGTGCGAACGGTAGATCTCGTCGGTCACCACGAGCTCGAGCACCGCATCGCCCAGGAACTCGAGGCGCTCGTTGCTCGGTCCTCCCCCCTGCTCGAACGCCCACGACCGATGGGTCAGGGCCAGCTCGAGCGTTCCCATCTCGTCGAAGTGCACGTCGAGCAAGCCCGCGAGTTCCGCGGCCGGTGGGTGAGGGTCAGGCGCGAGATCGACCACGTCCGTGACCGCGGTCAGTCGACCTCGACGACGGTCCGACCGGCGTAGGTGCCGCAGGTCGCGCAGACCGTGTGGGGACGCGTCGGGGCCTTGCACCGCGGGCAGGTCGCGTACGTGGGCGATGTGAGCTTGGCCCACTGTGCCTTGCGGTGACGGGTGCGAGAGCGCGACATCTTGCGCTTCGGGACGGCCATCGTGAACTCCTTGCTGGCATGCGGCGTTCCGCCGCGGGGATCGCGAGGAACGAGTGGGCGGTGGTGGCTAGTCGGGCGGGAGGTCGAGATCGGCAAGGGCCGACCAGCGGGGGTCGACCGGATCACGGTCGGTGTGACCGCAGTCGGTGACGTTGAGATCCGTGCCACAGTCCGGGCACAGCCCCTGACAGTCCTCACGGCACAGGATACGCAGCGGGAGGCCGAGCAGGAGCGCATCGCGCACCATCGTCGACAGATCGATCGCGGTCGCGGCGTCGAGCAGCTCGTACCCGGGTTCGTCGTCCTCGCCATCCTCGCGCTTGGCGGGGTCGACGAACAACTCCACCACGTGGACATCGCGGTGGGTCCGCTGCAGCACCAGGCATCGGCCGCAGGGCAGATCGAGCGTGAACCCGAGCGTTCCCCGGACGAGGATCCCGTCCACGACGCTGTCGAGGTGGAGGTCGAGCTCGACGGGGTCGAGCAGCGCTCCCTCCGCGGGTCCCCACGGATCGGCCCCGAAGGCCTCCGCCTCCACGGCATCACGGACCGGCCGACTGGCCCCGGGCCGGTCGACGATGTCGGTGATGGGAACGCGCACGGTGGTACTCACAGGCGAGCAGGGGCGTGGACAGGAAGCTTGCGGGCACATGCGGGCGTGTGCCGGCGCCTTCGCGGGCGTGCCCGGGCGTCGGGGACGCGAAGGGTCGGACGAAGGGGTCGGAGGTCGAGATGACCCGGTACCGCCCAGCAGGTGTGCTGAAGGAGGAGTCAGACTACCACAGGGGCGCTGTCGTGGAACCGTGTCGGACGGCGCGGAAGGTACGGCCCATGGAGCAGGCACACCGATCGCCTCGCCGCTCAGGCGTCGGTCGAAGTGTCCTCGTCTGCGTCGTCGAGCATCTCCTCGGCCAGCTCATCGCTGTCCAGCGAACCACGGAGCTTGGCCCTGCCCCGCTCGACCGCGGAAAGGGTCTTGGAGAGCACCACCTCGAAGTTGGCGAGTTTGGCGTCGACGTAGTCCTCGGCTTCCAGGCGCATCTGGCGGCCCCGCTCGCGTGCTTCCTCGAGGATGCGCTCGGCTTCGAGCTTGGCGGTCCGCACGACCTCCTGCTCAGAGACGAGGCGGTCCTGCTCGGCGTGTGCGTCGGCGACCAACCGATCGGCGTCGGTCTGAGCCCGTTCCAGGATCTCGTCACGCTCCCGGATCACCCAGCGCGCCTGGGTCAGCTCATCGGGCAGGGTCGTGCGCAGGTCGTGGACGAGACCGTCGATCTCAGCTCGGTTGAGCATGATCGACGCGGACAGCGGGACCGCCTTGGCCCCACCGACGAGCTGTTCGAGTTCATGCAGGGTGGCCTCCACATCCAGAGGCACGCCGCGTTGGTCGGACATCAGACTTCCGGTCGATCGAAGGTGGGCGGTTCCGGCGTCGGTTGCCGTCGCTCGGAGCCTACCGCTCCGTCCGGTGGGACCCGGGCTGTGGGGTGGCCGTTCAGGCCGGACCGGACGTGTCCAATCTCGCTCGCAGTGCGGCTTCGACCCGGGCGGGGACGGTCCCGTCGATCGAACCGCCGAGCCGCGCCACCTCCTTGACGAGCGAACTCGACAGGTA
>SLGU01000097.1 GCA_007136525.1 Desulfobacteraceae bacterium
AATGCCGGTTTCGAGGGCTCCGTGGTCATCGACCAGGTCAAGAAGGAAAAAGACGCGGTTGGCTACAACGCCGAGACCAATACCTATGAAGACCTGATCAAGGCCGGTGTTATCGATCCGACCAAGGTCGTTCGGTTTGCCCTGCAGAATGCGGCCAGCGTGGCATCCCTGATGCTGACCACCGAGGCCATGGTCGCTGAAATTCCTGAAGAAAAGCCTGAAGGCGGCATGCCCGGCGGCGGAATGGGCGGAATGGGCGGAATGGGTGGAATGGGCGGCATGATGTAGTGTTTTCCTGACTGCCTTTTCCTCTTTTTTGCAGACAAAATAAGAAAAGCCTTTATGCTTTGTGCATAAAGGCTTTTCTTATGAAAAACGCAACAGATCGGCGCAAATAGAGGATTATGGTGCGTATTATGCTTGACAGCGGATACAGGCTTGGATACCTTCTATCATAATTTGTCACGTCCGCCGCAAGTCCCCGGTCCTGAAATATTCACGATTCTTTACGGAGCAGCAAACAGGATGAGTCCCGAAGATCTCAGTATTGTTTCAATGGTGCGAAGCGCAGGTCCCATGGTGCAGTTTGTCATTTACCTGCTGCTTGCCTTTTCCATAACCACCTGGGCGATTATTCTGACAAAATATCTTTACCTGCGAAAGGCATTCAAGGAATCCGCGCACTTTATCGAGTACTTCTGGAAGACCCGCGATTTTTCCAATGCGTTTACCAAGGCAAAGGAACTGAAGAACAGTCCTGTTGCCCGCATTTTCAGAAACGCCTACATGGAATTGAGAAAAATGAACCGCACCGGCAGTGAGGTGCAGGCGGCAAACGATTTTACGACCAATGTTGAAAGCATCCGGCGGACGCTGGGGCGGTCCCGGAACATGGAAAGCATCCGGATGATCCAGATGGTCCCTTTTCTCGCCACTACCGGTAATATTGCGCCTTTCATAGGCCTTTTCGGGACGGTTTGGGGTATCATGAACGCCTTCCGGGCGATCGCCCTTCAAACGGGCTCGACCAGCCTTGCCGCGGTTGCCCCGGGGGTTTCCGAAGCGCTGGTCGCAACGGCCGCAGGATTGGCGGTAGCCATTCCCGCAGTCATGGGGTATAATTACTTCACCCAGAAAATTCGCATCATTGAATCGGAAATGGAAAGCTTTTCTAACGATTTTATCAGTATCGTGGAAAACGAAACCCGTCGTCAACAATCCAGGGAGTCATAAGATAATGGCCGTCAATACGAACCAGCCTTCCCTGCTGTCGGATATCAACGTTACCCCTTTCGTGGATGTCATGCTCGTGCTGTTGATCGTGTTCATGGTGGCTGCGCCCATGATGGTCCAGGGCGTCGATGTGTCTTTGCCGCAGACCCAGCATGCAACCTCCCTTGACCAGGTTGAAGACCCCCTTGTTGTTGTCGTAGACAACAACGGCCAGGTTACCATCAATGAAACGCCCGTGTCGGTGGAAGGCCTTGGTGAAAAACTGTCCTTTATATTTGAAAACCGCTCAACCAATAATGTTTTTCTGCGTGCGGACACCAATGTGGCCTACGGGACGGTGGTGCTGGTCATGTCGGAGATAAAAAACGCGGGTGTGCAGCAGCTCGGTGTGGTTACCGAACCGGTTGGAAGCCTTGAAGAAGCATTGCGGAAAAACCAGGCCGGCCGATAAGCAAAGGCAATACGGAATAAGATTTTTTTTCATGTCAACGATGCACCCTGAAATGCAGCCAGAACACAATTACGGATACAGGCCCGGACCGCTGGAGAAACGCACGGCTTTGCATTTCGGGATATCTTTTGCCGCTCACCTGTTGCTCGTCTTTTTTCTCCTGTTCATGCCGGATGGAAAAGAAAGCCATTCCGGGCTGTACCGGTTTGAATCCATAGACGTCCAGCTGGTGTCACTCAATGTTGGGCCGCCAGGGTTTTCTGCCGGGGCCGAAGGTACCGACGGCGGGGATGCGTTTGTGGAAGGGACGGCGGAAGACACCCATGAAGCGCCACAGGCGGATGGAGCGGTCGAAGATTCAAGCCCTGTACCCCTCCTCAGGTCGGGCGCGGCGAGACCGTCCGGAGCATCGGCGCAACCCCTGACGTTGCCGGAGGATTTGAGGGCTTCGGCGCCGGCGCTCAAGCAGTCGGCATCACAACGGCCGCCCAGAACCGCCCGCCAGGAACTGGTTACCCCGGAGGATCTTGAAAGACGGGATGGCGGCCGAAGGGTGGCGGAGTCCGTCAGGCGCCTGGAGCAGGAAACCACCGCCGACGGCGGCCGGGCCGCAGTGCAGCGGCGCATCGACCAACTGGCCGGGCAGACAGCGGGACAGGCGCGCCCCCAGGGTTCAGGAAGCGGCATCGGCAGCGGGCCGGGCGGCCGGGGAGGTGGGATATCTTCTGCGCAGTTAACGCGGATTCAGATCTACCAGGCTGAAGTGTATTATAAGCTTAGAAGCAATTGGGTCTTTTCGGAGGCGCTGGCGGGAAACA
>SLGU01000099.1 GCA_007136525.1 Desulfobacteraceae bacterium
TCAAGCGGAGAGATATAGTGGCAAAACCGCTCGTTGTCGTCGAGTCCCCGACAAAGGTCAAAACCATCAAAAAATACCTGGGAGACCGGTATAATGTGGCTTCCACGGTGGGTCATATCAAGGACCTGCCCCAGAAGGACATTGGTATCGATATCGAAAACGATTTCAAACCGATGTACGTCACCATACCGGGCAAGCAGAAAGTGATAAAGGCTCTGAAACAGGCTGCCGGCGATGCCGAGGACATTTTCCTCGCGCCCGACCCGGACCGAGAGGGAGAAGCCATTGCATGGCACACAGCTGAAATTCTCAAAAAAAAGGGACGGCGGTTTCACCGTGTGCTCTTTCATGAATTGACCAAAAAAGTGGTAACAGAAGCGCTCGATTCTCCGGAGCCGCTGAATGAATACCGTTACAAGGCGCAGCAGACCCGGCGCATCCTTGACCGGCTGGTGGGATACCAGATCAGCCCGATTCTGTGGAAAAAAGTGAAATATGGACTCAGTGCGGGAAGGGTCCAATCAGTGGCTGTCCGGATGATCTGTGAACGGGAGCGCGCCATTTTTGCATTCGACCCGGAAGAATACTGGTCGGTTACGGCGACGCTGGAAGGCGGGCATCCCCCGGCATTTTCAGCAAAACTGGTCAAAAAGGACGGGAAAAAAATTTCTATCCCTGATGAAAAGACCGCCGCCGCCATTCACGAGAATCTGCGGGATGCAAAATACACGGTGGAGAAGATCGTGAAAAAGACGATCCGGCGCCGTCCATATCCCCCTTTTACCACCAGCAAACTTCAGCAGGAGGCCATTCGAAGGCTTCGTTTTTCAGCAAAAAAGACCATGGCCGTTGCACAGCAACTATATGAAGGGATTGATCTCGGCGGCGAAACGGTCGGCCTTATAACGTACATGCGCACGGACTCCACACGGATATCGGCGGAAGCCGCAGATGAAGCCAGGACGCTCATTCTTGAGCGATTCGGCAGCGATTACGCGCTGGACAAGCCGCGTTTCTTCAAAAACAAGAACCGAACCCAGGACGCCCACGAGGCGATTCGTCCCACCTCTGTTTTTCATGGGCCTGATAAGATCGCCGCGCATCTGTCAAAGGACCAGCTTGCCCTTTACCAGATGATCTGGCAGCGATTCGTGGCCTCCCAGATGGCCGAGGCACTGGTCGACCAGAAGACCATTACGATTGCGGCCGGCGGATTTCTTTTTTCCGCAACCGGCTCCACTGTTCGGTTTCCCGGTTTTTTGAGCCTCTACCAGTCGGTCGACGACGCCATATCCGCTGAAAATGAAAAGGCAAAGGGGCAGCTCCCGGAACTGGCGGACGGCGAAATGCTGAAGCTGGTGTCTTTGGAGCCGAAGCAGCATTTTACCCAGCCGCCCCCGCGGTTTACCGAAGCCACCCTGGTAAAGGAACTCGAGGAAAACGGTATCGGCCGGCCGAGCACCTATGCGACCATTTTGTCCACCATTCGGGAAAAAGGGTATGTCGAGCTGGAAAAAGGGGTGTTCCGGCCCAATGAGCTGGGATTTATCATTACGGACCTGCTTGTGCAGAATTTTCCGGATATCGTTGATGTTGATTTCACCGCAAAGCTTGAAAACGATCTTGACCGTGTCGAGTCGGCTGAAACGGATGCCACGCAGCTTCTTCGGCAATTCTACGAGGTGTTTGAGAATCGTGTGATAGCGGCTGCGCACGAGATGTTGAGTCTTAAAGGCGTCGGGATGCCGACCGGCATCGACTGCCCCGTGTGCGGCCGGGAAGCCCACATCAAGGTCGGCAAGAACGGCCCTTTTCTTGCCTGCGAAGGTTACCCCGAATGCACCTATTCCCGTAATTACGAGCGTGACGAAAAAGGCCGGATCCGGCCGGTGGAGCCTGTACAGGAGCTGGCTGACGGAGAAACCTGCGACAAGTGCGGCCGTCCCATGGTCGTCAAACAGGGCCGATACGGCGATTTCCTGGCGTGCAGCGGATATCCCGAATGCAGGAACACCCGGTCCCTGCACGGCAACGGTAAAGGCGCGGCTATCGGGGTGGCATGTCCGGAAGCCGGTTGTACGGGAGAAGTGATTGAAAAAAAATCAAAACGGGGCAAAGTTTTTTACGGGTGCAACCGGTATCCGGATTGTACTTTCGCCCTCTGGGACAGGCCCGTCAATCGGCATTGCCCCGATTGCGGCGCCCCGTACCTGGTTGAAAAGGAAACCAAGAGGGAAGGGCTCATGCTCCGATGCGCCACCCGCGGTTGCGGATACAAGGATGTGCCGGATTCCGGGTAACCTTTAGAACCCATCTCGAAGTCCTGATTTTGAGATGGGTTCTAAAGGTTACCCGGCCCGGTCCAGGTAGGCAAGATCCCGGGCCTGCGTGTTCTTGGTGCCCACTGCCAGCACCTCGATGCCCTGTTGCCCGTTCTTCTTGAAATAAATCCGCCCGTTGTATGCAAATACCACCTCGAAGGCATTGATTTTGCCCTTCCTGGAAAATACCTTTCGCTTGATCGATACCGTTGACGGGTCGGCGTTAAGCTGGTGTATCACTTCCTCGGCCTTGAGGGCCATGTCGTCGGTCAGGTCGTCAATGCCCAGCAGGGCCCTTTCATGCATTTCGATATTTTTGTATAATGTTTTAAAACGCCTCGCCAGTTTATCAATCCCCTTTTCCTTCTGCCGGTTGATATTTTCCCTCAGTTTTTCCAGCTCGCTTATTTTTTCTTCCAGCTCGAGAATTTCATTTGCCTGAAGCTCCTGCTCCTCGATGTTTTCAGAGAGCCGGTGCTCCAGATTTTCAAGTTCATCGAACATCTCCTCTTCATTTTTCGCAGCTTTTTCTTTCTGTTTCTCAAGCGAAGAACGAAGGGTATGATATTCTTCCAGCAGGCTTTCCCTTTCCGTTGTAAGCCGATTGAACTGCTGGTTGAACTCATCTTCAAGCCGGTGAAGCCTTTCGAGCTCGACGGCTTTTTCCTGCTCTTCGCTGCGGGCCTTGAAAGACGCTGAATTAAAATAGAGATACAGGCCGCTGCCTGAGATAAGAATGTAGAACAGGAGAATGGACAGGGCGAGGGCTGAATACAGGCGGATGATGGCGTCGACTTCCACCGTGAGCCCATTTTGCAGGGCCTGGAAATTTTCCCTTGCTGTTTCAATCGGATTCTGGGTGACGATGTCGGCGGGTGTTCCGGGCTGATAGCCGGGCGGGTAAAGGATGATGCCGGTGCCGGTGGTGATCATTACATCCAGATCGATCCCCAGTTTGATCAGCAGGTCTTCATCCATGAAGCGCCGTATGGATTCCCTGACGGATTCCTGGAGCATCACGTTTCCGCTGAGGATGTTGTCCATGTCGGAAAGGTATATGTTTTCGATTTCATTCTGATAACGGGATTCCAGGTAATAAGCTTCCAGACCGTGAATGGTCCCCAGGTACAGCAACGGCGGCAGGAGGATGCAAAGAATCAATATGTTAAAGGATAGATACTTCATTGGAATGACGTTTTATGAATCCCTGTCTGTTTTTTCGTCGATGGCTTCAAGGACTGCACGGGCATCCCTGGCATTTTCGAATTCCGGATCCAGTTGCAGCGCTTTTTCAATGAGGTTTCTCGCACTTTCCAGGTCTCCTTTCCTGTAAAGGCTCTTGCCCAGGTGATAATGAACGGTGGCGTTGTCGGGAAGCTTTTCAAGGCTTTCCGTAAATTCACGGATTGCCTCCTCATACAATCCAAGGCGATGATACACCCACCCCAACGTGTCCTGGATCCTCGGGTCGTCGGGCATCCGGTCCCGGGCATTTTTGGCCAGCCTCAGCGCTTCTGAAAGGTCGGTTTGACTTTCTGCCAGAAGGTAGGCCAGGTTATTGATGGCAGGCACAAAATTCGGGCTGATGGCGAGCACCTTGCGGTAATGATCGATGGCAAGGTCAATTTTTTCTTGCTGGCTGTATATGATGGCCAGCATCATGTGCGGCACTTCCTGGTTGGGATTTCTGTCTATGGCCATTTGGTAATGGCTTATGGCTTTGTCGCGTTTATCCTCCATCATGTAGGTCTCAGCCAGCGAATAATAGGACGGCATGAAATTGGGGTCCTTCTCGATCGCTGTTTTAAACAGGTCTTCCGCCCGCTCAAGGTCGTTTTTCGCGATGTAGAGCTTCCCCTTGAGGTTGTAGATCACCGCCAGCATCGAAGGCTTATCCGGTAAGGCCGCAATGCGGTCGTTACAGTGGGCAATGGCCTCGTCATACTTCTCCTGCCCGGTTAGCACTGTTATCAGGTTGACAAACGCCTGGAGGTGCAGGGGGTTGAGCGAGAGCACCCTGTTGAAGGCCTTCTCCGCCTCTTCGTAATTGCCCTTGATCCTGAAAAGCAGGCCCATGTTGAAATGGCCTTCAGGGTTTTCAGGGTTCATATCGGTGAGCGTCTGAAAATGGTGCCGGGCTTTTACAAAGTCCCGCTGCTGGATGTAAATGCTGCCGAGCAGTGCGCGGGCCTGGTAGTTGTCGGGCGAAACCGCCAGAATATCGTTGAGGGTATCGATGGCGAGCGCCATTTTTCGTTCGCTCATGTAAATGCCCGCCAGGATCAGCTGTGATGGAATGTATTCCTCCCTGTTTTTCTGCACCTTCAATAATTCCGTGCGCGCTGCGTCGGGCAGACTGCTCTTGAGATAGGCAAGCCCCTTGTAATAGAATATGCGGCTGTTTTCCGGGTGTTTTTCCGATAGTGCAGACAATTCGGCAAGTGCTTTTTCCGGGCTGTTTTCCGCAATATGGATTTTGGCCTCCAGTATTCTTGCCGGCAGAAAATCCGGCTGGTTTTTCCTGATTGCCTGAATGCTTACCCGTGCTTTATCCACGCGGTTGAACCCCAGGTAAAGGTCGGCGATCTGGAGCAGCATCCTAGGGTTTCCGGGCTGCTGTTCCAGGGCGGATTCATAGATCGCCAATGCCTTTTGCGGCTGGTTGGTGGCCTTGTAAAAGGATGCGGCGAAGATATAGAGGTTGACCGCCTGGGGCCTTGTCTCGATCGCTTTCAGGTATGCGGATTCCGCCTTATCCCATTGCTGCGTGTGGATATAGAAGTTGCCGAGCAGTATATAGAGGTTCGGTTCATTGTCATTGATGGCAACGGCGCTCGTCAGCACGTCGTAGGCGTCTTTGTAATTCTGTGTCTGCATGTGCAGACCGTAAAGGGCGATATAGGGCTGAATGGACTGGGGGTTGTTGTCAATTGCGCCATACAGGATGTCGGTCGCGCCCTTCAGGTTTCCCCGGTGAAGATGAATCCGGGCAAGGCTGAGATATGCCTGCAGTTCGGCGGGGTTGATTTCGATGATGCGGCCGAACAGTTCGATCGCCTTGTCATATTGTTCCGTGGAAGTGTATGTGTAAGCCTTCAGTGCGAGCGCGTGGAGATTGTCCGGATCATTTTGAAGAATTCTGACGGTTATTTCGATGCTTTGGTCGTAATCGTGGTTCAGCAGGTGGAGATTGGCGAGACGGAGCAGGGAATCCGTCAGCCCGTCGTCAAGATCGGTTGCGGTCTTGAGCGCTTCAAAGGCACCGGCCATATTGCCGAGCCGGAGATAGACCTCTCCCAGCTTGGCGTAAGCCGCCGCGAATTCGGGGTCGATTTCAACCGCTTTCAGAAGCATGTCCCTGGAACAGGTATACTGCTGGCTTTCATAGCAGTTCTCAGCCCGCTCAAGGTATTCCTGCTTGAGCTCCTTTTTTTCCGAGCATCCAATCAAAGCCAGCATAAAGAGCAGACACGTGCATGCTGTTTTCAGGGTGCCGGCTGACCGGCTGCCCCCTGACAATCGGGCATGCCATTTATTCGTGTTTTTAACGGGGGTGCTCAGGCGGATGCGCAATGGATGTTTGATCAAATAATTCATGTTGCTCGCTCGTATTTATTTTCAAAAACGATTGGTGCCGGGCGGCCCGCACGGGGTATAAAAACGTTTACAGTCTTTCCTGCAGGTAGTATAAACAACAGAAACCCGGGTCTTTGAATTGATGCCAATCATTTTTTACCAGATGATGAGGCGCAATAAAAGGTTTTTTATGGTGCACAATGGAGGCGAATCGTATGTGGACGGAAACCCTTCTTTCGGGCAAGCGCATTGTTATGGGCGTATCCGGCGGCATTGCCGCGTACAAGAGCGTGGAGTTGCTGCGGCTGCTCCAGAAAGCCGGTGCGGATGTCCGGGTGGCGATGACGAAAAACGCCCAGGCGTTCGTGGGCCGGCTCACGTTCGAGGCCATTTCAGGACACCCTGTTTTCGATACCATGTTTGATGATGCCGCAGGGCATGAGATCCGCCATATCAACTGGGCCAGAGACATTCACGCGGCCGTCATTGCGCCGGCCACGGCCAATATTATCGGAAAGCTGGCCAACGGCATTGCCGATGACGCGCTGACCACGCTCATGACGGCGGTGACGGCGCCGCGCCTGATCTGTCCGGCCATGAATACGGACATGTATGAAAACCGGGCGGTTCAGCGCAACCTTGACATTCTGGCAGGCGACGGATTCATCCTGGTCGAGCCGGACCAGGGCGAGCTTGCCTGCAAAACCACGGGTCCGGGACGGCTTGCCGATCCGCAGAAAATCGCCTGGCGCGTGCTGGGCGCCATCAGCCCGAAGGACCTTTCCGGGAAGCGTGTCCTTGTATCGGCCGGGCCGACCCGGGAGCCCATTGATCCGGTCCGGTACGTGAGCAACCCTTCATCGGGCAAGATGGGGTTTGCCATGGCCAGGGCCGCAGCCCTGAGAGGGGGAGACGTGGTCCTGGTTTCCGGGCCTGCTGCGCTTCCCGATCCCGAGGGCGTGACGGTCGTGCGGGTGGTGACCGCGGCCGAGATGGCCAAAGCCGTACTCGATGAAGGCGATGCGGCCGACATTGTCATCAAGACGGCTGCGGTATCCGATTATCGGCCGATCGGCGTGTCATCTCATAAGATTAAAAAGGAAGAGGACACGCTTGTCATGGAAATGGAGAAGACCGTGGACATCCTGGCCGAACTCGGCCGGCGAAAAAAACCGGGCCGGATCCTGGTCGGGTTTGCAGCAGAAACCCGGGAGATCGAAAAATACGCCCTTGATAAGCTCAAGCGGAAAAATCTTGACATGATTGCCGCCAACATCGTGGGCGCAAAGGACTCCGGGTTCAACGCTGACACCAATGCCATTCAGCTCTTTTTCGCCGACGGCAGAAAAGAGGATCTGCCCGTGATGGACAAGTTTTCGGCCGCAAACATCATTATCGACCATGTGGCCGCGATGCTCGGACGGAAAAATGGCACATAGATTCCCGGGTAGACGCATGATGGCAATGCCGCACGAATTCGACCTGCTTGTCTGTGAGATTCAGAGGCACCTCGAATTTCTCAAAGAAACGGGTTGCGAGGGTGTCTTCCTGGGCGAGAAAAGCATCGATATCATTGCCTCGTGGGAAAAAGCGGATGCGGGTAAGCCCGACCACGCCGCCCCTGTTTCCTTAGGCGAGGTGTTGGATGAATACCGGCATTGCCGCCGATGCGGCCTGGCGGATTCCGGTGTTGCGTCTGTTTTCGGCGCAGGCCCGGAAAATGCGCCGCTCATGCTTATCGGTTATTTTCCGGAGCCCGAGGATGCCGCTGCAAAACACCCTTACTCGGGAAAGCAGGGCGATCTCCTGACCCGAATCATCCAGGCAATGGCGCTTGACCGGGATTCGGTTTACATATGCCATACTGTCAAATGCATTCCGCCAAAGGGGCGACCCCCCAACAAGTGGGAGGCACGGGCATGCCGCCATCACCTGGTCCGCCAGGTTCGGGCCGTCAAGCCGTCGGTGATCTGCCTGCTGGGGGAATCCGCCGCAGACGTACTTCTTGGCGGCGAGGGCCCCTTTTCCCTCAGGCGTGGGAAATTTCACGACTTCGAGGGCATCCCCGTGATGTCCACCCATGACCCGGCTTACGTCCTGGCCCATGAATCCGCCAAGCGTCCGGTGTGGGAGGATATGCAGAAGATCATGAAAAAACTTGAAGGACCGGCTTGAACCGCGTCGGTGGTTGAAGCCACCGGAAATGGTGATATCAAAGGTTACATTGCAGTCCTGAAGGGACGACATTCAACAGGTGTCGTCCCTTCAGGACTCCGGTTTTATTGCGTCATTTTTTACCGGTGGTTGAAACCACCGGCTAAATTCTATATCCCCTCCGGGGATTAAGCATATTCAAATATCCAAATTTCAGGAACAGGCTTCCATTCTGTCTTCCGGGTCGAAGCTGATATCCGTCCGGGCTGTATCGGCATGTTTCTCAAGGGGGGCCCTTTTTCCCCGCATAATAATCGTGACTTGCCCGCGCCAAATCGCCTTAAACACCCTGTATCGTATTTATATATTGACAATAAAATCCCATTTGTTTTACAATTAATGCTTACAATTTCTGGCTGGAAATGCGGGGGCCGCGTCCTCCGCTTTCTGTTTTGGACGCGGCATTACCGAAGGAAACCGGTGGGAATGCCGGCTGATTGAAATTTTCACGCGTATATCGGATCAAAAGGAGACTGAAAACCGATGGGCAAGAAAGAAAAAGAAGCAAAGGAAAAACCCCTGGAAAAAATGACTGCAACCGAACTCCGGGATATGGCCAGGGGCATTGATGGCATTACCGGAACCTATGGCATGAACAAGGCGGAATTGATTTCCGCAATCAAGGACGCCAAGGGCATAAAAGACAACGGCGTCAATAAGAGTGCTGCCGGAACGGTTCGCCAGATAAAGGAAAAAATACGGGAACTGCGCAAGAAACGCCAGGCCTATATCGAGGCGGAAGACAGTAAAATGGCAGACATTTTCCGGCAACGGATCAGCCGACTGAAGAAGAAAACCCGAAGGGTATAAGACAGTAAAAAGCGATTGTATGAAAATAGAACCATCTGTTGTGGCATTTGATATTGACGGGGTCGTGGCGGATACCATGCGCCTGTTCCTTTCGATTGCCCGGTCGGAATACGGCATCAACAGCGTCCGATACGAGGACATTGTTGACTACGATCTGAGTAGCTGCCTGGACATCGATGAGGGCGTAATGACGGAGATTCTCATAAGAATCATGAGCGGTGATTTTTCGGTGCCGCTGAGCCCTATCGACGATGCCCCGCGCATCCTCAACCGGTTGAACCGTCACCATCGCCCGACGCTGTTTGTGACCGCAAGGCCCGAGCAGGGGCCGATCACCGGGTGGCTGTGTGAGCATATCGGTGTGCTGCCGGATGCGATTAAAGTGGTGGCAACCGGGTCTTTCGAAGGGAAGCAGGACATCCTGAAATCGAATAATATCGAATGTTTCGTGGAGGATCGCCTGGAAACGTGCTTTTTGCTCGCAGAAGCCGGCGTTTCGCCTATCGTGTTCAGGCAGCCCTGGAACAGAAAGCCGCATCCCTTCAAGGAAGTGGGCAGCTGGCGTGAAATCGAGTCCATGTTGAGCCTGCACTGACCAGAACGGCAGCCTTCAGCAAACCGGAGTTCGCCGATGAGCCCGACAGCGCTTACGAAGCTGATTGATTCGTTTGTCGATTTTCTTGCCGCGGAAAAAGGGTATTCCGATAATACCTGCAGGGCCTATGCGCGGGATCTGCAGGATTTTCTGAATTATTTTACGGCCAACCGGGACCTGGTGACCGGGGCCGCAGGCGGCCTGAAAGAGGCTTCAGGCCCGGGCAGGCAGGGAGCAGCTCTGGGTACAGACATTGAGCAGGTCAGCGCACTGGTCATACGGAGCTACCTCGGGTTTCTGCACAAGCAGCAGATTAAGAAAACATCGGTTTCAAGAAAAATTTCATCGATCCGGTCTTTTTTCAAATATCTTGAAAAGCACGGTGTGGTGAGGGAAAACCCGGCATTAAACGTGGTTGCGCCGAAGCTTGAAAAGACCATACCGACGTATCTGACGGTTGACGAGGTTTTTCACCTGCTGGA
>SLGU01000283.1 GCA_007136525.1 Desulfobacteraceae bacterium
TATGTAATACTCAAACTGGGTGCCAAATGCAAGAAGAAATCATAATCGCGGTGAACCGTTCCATGGCACCCCCTTGATGAACCCGAAAAAAATCGAGATCAGGCGACTTTGAAAAACGTCCAAGATCAAGGCTTGCGCAATTTTTGAAGAATTGAGGGTACTTATCCGTACGTGAGGTTCTTTGAAAATTGCGCGTAACGCAGATATTGGGCTTTTTGCGAAGTCGTCAACCTTGTAAATTAAAGGTGGATCTGGTAAGGATGCGCCATGCCAAATACGACCAACCCCACATTGCCCATCATACTGGCGTCCCGCTCACCGCGGCGCAAGCGGATGTTAGAGCGCCTGGACATCGACTTCAGGGCGGTGGAGAGCGGTGTTGACGAAGACGCCGTTTCTTCCACAGACCCTGAAGACTGCGTGCGGCAGCTGGCCATTGCCAAGGCCGAAGCCGTGTCCCGCCGGTTCCCGGACCACTGGATCATCGGGGCCGACTCCATTGTCCTCATCGACGACACCATTCTGAACAAGCCGGGATCCCGGACGGAAGCAAGGGCCATGCTGGCCCGGTTAAGCGGCCGGACGCACCAGGTGTTGACGGGGTTTTGCGTTTTCCGCCAAACAATTGGACACCGCTTTACTGACGTGGTAATTTCAGAGGTGACGTTTAAAACGCTTCGCACGGCGGAAATCGACTGGTACACCAACACCACCGAGCCCTATGACAAGGCGGGCGCCTACGCCATCCAGGGTATCGGGGCATTCATGGTGAGCCGCATCAATGGATCCTACACCAACGTGGTGGGCCTGCCCCTGGCGGAAGTAGTCGACCACCTGTCCGCCTGCGGTGCCCTGTTACGGTAGCACGAGCATGGATACGATTTCAGAAAATCTGGCACACATCCGGCAGCGCATTGCCCAGGCCGCCCTGCGCTCCGGCAGAAACCCCGATGCCGTCGAGATTGTGGGCGTCACAAAGACCGTTTCCACGGACCGCGTTGAAGCGGGCGTGAAAGCAGGCCTTCGCATCCTGGGGGAAAACTACGTCCAGGAAAGCCTGGGAAAAATCGAGGCCCTGGCGTCCTACGGCATCTCCTGGCATTTCATCGGCAGGCTTCAGTCCAACAAGGCAAAATACGCTGTTTTGCATTTTGATCTGATCCACTCGGTGCACAGTGAAAAACTGGCCCTTGAAATCGACCGGCAGGCCCGGAAAAACAACCGGGTCCAGCCTGTTCTGATCCAGGTGAACACCGGCGGGGAATCCTCCAAAACCGGCGTTTTGCCCGAAGATACCATGGACCTGGTCCGGCGCATGAGCCGCCTTGAAAATATCTCCATTCGCGGCCTGATGACCCTGCCCCCTTTTTTTGACGCACCCGATCGGGTCAGGCCTTTTTTCCGGGCGTGCCACGACCTGAAAAAACAGGTGGAAGACGCCGGGATCGACAATGTTTCCATGGAATCCCTCTCAATGGGCATGACCGGTGACTTCGAGGTCGCCGTGGAGGAAGGCGCAACCCTTGTCCGCATCGGCACGGCCATTTTCGGGGAAAGGCCATGAAAATCCTGCTCCACACCTGCTGCGCCCCCTGCACCATTTATCCACTGGACAGCCTGCGCCAGTCGGGGTTCACTACCATGGGCTTTTTTTACCGCCATAACATTCACCCCTTCACGGAGTGCATGAAGCGGGAAGCTGCCCTTCGGGAATACGCCGCAGCCATGGACATGAAAATGATTTTTCAGCAGGATTACGACTTGGAGGGGTTTCTGCGGAAAATGGTTTTCCGGGAGGCAGATCGATGCCGCATTTGCTATTACGAGCGCCTCTACACCACCGCGAAGCTGGCGAAAAAAGGCAGATTCGACTGCTTTTCATCGACCCTGCTCTTCAGCCGACACCAGAATCACGCGCTTATCGCCGAGATCGGGGCGGCCGCGGGCAAAGCCGCGGGCATCGGGTTCCATTACGCGGATTTCCGCGAGGGCTGGGAAGCGGGACGGGATAAATCCATTGCGATGCAGATGTACCGACAGCAGTACTGCGGCTGCATCTACAGCGAAAAAGAGCGGTATTTCCCACGGCAGAAAAAAACACCATAAAAAACCGGGCCATTGACAAATGGACCCGGCCAGGTATTCATGTTCGGTAATTTCATATATTTCATCATCGCGCTGCTGATCTATACGACCTATCAGCCGCCGGCTAAGCCTGACGTGCCTTTTTTCCAGGTGCTGCTGATGCTGTTGACGCTCACCACCGCGTTTGCGGCCCTTTCGCGCCTTCTTTTCAACCGGCTCGAAAAAGCCTACGAAGACGGCGCTTTAGGGCGCGTTGAGGAGCAGTTCAACGGGCTGCTCGCCAGGCTGTCCATCCTGGCCATCGGCGCCTTCGCTTTTGTGATCTATGTGATCAACCTGGGCGCATACATGCAGGGCATATGGTTTTTCGGACTTTTTCCAACCCTTGAAGCCGTCTTTTTCCTCTGCCTTTTCCTGCTTTACCTGTCCATTGTGTGGGCATCTGCATACGACCTGTATGAAAGGCTGAACCAGAGCGGAACATCCAGGAGGGAATACGTCGCCTCCAATATCTCCTTTTCCATCCCGGTTCTCCTGCCGTGGTTTCTGCTCTCAGTCATCGCGGATGTCATCATTGCCCTGCCCTTTGATGGACCCAGAAAAATCCTCATGTCCACCGAGGGGCAGATCGGCTACTTCCTCGTTTTTCTGTTTTTCATCGCCATCATCGGGCCGGGGCTCATCCAGCGGTTCTGGGGATGCAGGCCACTTGAACAGGGATACATGCGTTTTCGCATCGAGCACATGTGCCGGAAAGCCGGCATTTCCTACCGGGACATCATGATGTGGCCGCTGTTCGGCGGCAAGATGATCACGGCCGGCGTCATGGGCCTTGTGAGCCGTTTCCGGTACATCCTTGTGACCCCGGGGCTCCTGAAATACTTGTCCCCCATTGAAATCGACGCGGTAATCGCCCACGAGATCGGGCACGTCAAGCAGAAGCACCTGGTGTTTTATCTCTTTTTTTTCGTGGGATACCTCGTCATTGCCTATTCAACGCTGGACCTGATCATCTGGTCCATCATATACATGAACGCGGCCTTCGGGTGGTTCGGGGGGTCCGGGGACGGCGGCTCCGCCATGGTCCCCATCATGTTCTCCTTTGCCATGATCCTGATTTTCCTGTTTTATTTCCGGTATGTCTTCGGCTATTTCATGCGGAATTTTGAACGGCAGGCAGACATTTACGTGTATCAACTCATGGATTCGGCCCAACCCCTGATCACCACCTTCAATAAAATAGCGGCCGCCAGCGGGCAATCACCGGACCAGCCCAACTGGCATCACTTTTCGATCACCGAGCGGATCGACTACCTCAAAAAATGCGAGATCAACAAAAGATGGATCACCCACCACAACCGGAAAATCAGCTTCAGCATCCTGGCATACGTCATTGTGATGGTCCTGATCGGGTGGGGGGGATACACACTCCATTCCGGCGAGGCCGGACAGATGATCTCAACAAACCTGTTCGAACGGCTGGTTCTGCAGCAGCTTGAAAAAGACCCCAAAAACCCGGAGCTCCACCTGGCGCTGGCGGACATGTACCAGACCACGGGCGATTTTGAAAAATCCGTTGCGTCCTACCGAAAAGCCGTTTCACTGGCACCGGACAATGCCCGGGCGTTAAACAACCTGGCCTGGCTCTACGCCACATCCGAAGATAACCGCTTTTTCAAGCCGGAAAAAGCCCTCCAGCTCGCCACCCGCGCAGCAGATCTATCCCAGGAAGCCTACATCCTCGACACCCTTGCGGAGAGCTACTATGTCAACGGGCAGCATCAAAGGGCCGTTGAAACAGGCAGGAAAGCCTTGTCACGCGCCACGGAAGACCGCGGCTATTACCGCCGTCAGCTAAAAAAATTTGAACAGGCCGCCACTCAAAGCCATTGATGACCAAAATACCGATCAATACGTTATGTTGCCAACAGCGCTCTTTAAATCCGCTATCGCTCTTTGATAACAGCCCTCACCATATTTTTCATGCTTACATTCCCGAAACAAAGGGCCTTGACAAGAGGCTGCTCTTTCAGCCCGAGGGTCTGCATAATCATGGATTCGTCCAGGCCTTGATCGGCAAAATCCTTTACCTTGCCGTAAAAGTCATCGAGGTACTGCAGTTTTGCCGCAATATGCGTTTTCCCTTTTTTCGGCTGCGGGTGGTGGCCGCAGAAAAGCGCGTCAAAATCCAGGGAGAGCACCTTTTTCAGAGAATCAATCTGGTCGAGAATTTTTTCATCGACGCGGAAATATTTGATCCGGCTGGAAAGGAAAAGATCTCCGGAAAACAGCCAGCCTCGTTCAGGAACATGGTAGGCAACGTGGTCTTTTGAGTGACCGGGCGTATGGATGGGTAAAAAAGAAAGATGCTTCGTTTTAAAAACATCAGGGAGTATATCTACTTCCAGCGGTTCTGTTGCACCCCATATAAGATGCTGATAAGGGAATATTTTATAAGGCCGGGACAGTTTTTCTGCCGTCTGTGGGGTGCCATAAACCGGGAGGTTGAATCGGTCCTTTATTGCCGCTGCATTTCCGCTGTGGTCTTCGTGGTAATGGGTCAGCATAACAGCTTCCACGGGGTTCTGCCTTATGACCTCAAGCACCTCGGGGCGCATGTGGGAAGGGCCTGTATCGATCATAACCGTTTCCGCTCGGTAGCATAAGGTCGTCATGAGGGGTTTCCCAACAGGCGACCAGCCCAGCTCCCACCCGTGAACTTCACCAAAATCCAGTCTTTTTAAAAACCACACCAATAAAACCTTTTACTGAAAGCCGGACAGCAGAAAACCGATAAATTCACCGCCTCTTTTTTACCAGCTCCATGAAAAGAGCGCAAGCGTGTTGCGAAAAAAGACATATCATGTTAGATTGTCACCGGTTTTGACAATTACGCCGGCCCTTTCAGCGGCAAAGAGGCGACAAGTCCCCTATGAAACCGACTCCCCCTGACAAATTCAGCTTTGAAATCCGGACGACCGCGCCTGACACCATCGTCATACACCTTTACGGCGCCCTGGTGATAGCCACGGCACATGCCTGCATCAAAGCGGTCATTCCAGCGCTTGGGCCGTATTCCTTTAAAAAAGCCGTTATTGATATTTCCGGTGTCAGCCGGTTCGACGATTACGGCGCCATGGCCATATCCGAGATCCGCACCATGACAGGCCTTTCAGAGGGCAACGTTCAAATTGCCGGCATCGGGCCGGACCACAAAAAAATCCTGGACATCACTGATTTTGACGTCAGCACGCGGCCTCTGAGTGCACCCGCCGCCCCCCCCAATCTTTTCATCGAGACAGGGGAGGCGGTTATCAACGCCTATAATGGCATCACCCACTTTATTGCCTTTGTCGGCAGCATCGCCATATCGGTCCTGCGGGTCGCAAGGCGCCCTGGCTCACTGAGGTACGGCGACATCGTCACGCACATGAAAACCACCGGGGTTGACGCCGTTCCGGTCGTGGGCCTCATCAGCCTCATGCTGGGGCTCATCATTGCCTTTATCTCTTCCATGCAGCTCAAGATTTATGGTGCCAACATCTACGTTGCAAACCTCGTGGCCGTGGCCATGGTTTCAGAGCTGGGACCCATCATGACAGGCATTGTGGTTGCCGGCCGGTCCGGGTCCGCCTATGCTGCGGAAATCAGCACCATGAAAATCTCGGAGGAAATCGACGCCCTGTATGTCATGGGCTTTGACCCTAACCAGTTTCTTGTGCTCCCACGACTGATTGCAGCCATTATCGTCGTACCTATACTGGCCTTTTTTTCCAATCTCTTTGCAATTGCAGGCGGTGCGATTATCGGTGTAACAGTGCTGGATGTCGCCCTTGAAACCTATATCAATCAGACGATCGGGGCGATCAACCTTTTCGAGCTCGTTTGGGGGCTTTTCAAGGCTTCTATTTTTGCCATTCTGATCGCTACAACAGGATGCCTGAGGGGTTTCCAGGCAAAGGGCGGGGCTGCGTCCGTGGGCAATGCAGCCACGTCGGCCGTGGTTACAAGCATCTTTCTGATTATCTTTTTCGACTCCATGTTTGCCATCATCCGTATTTACTGGAGATAGAAGGTATGCTGCAAACCGAATGCCTGAAGGTTGAAAACCTTGTGGTCAAATACAATGACGACCTCATTCTCGACGACATCAGTTTTTCGGTGAAAAGCGGGGAGATCTTCATCATCATGGGGAGCAGCGGTTCCGGGAAATCAACGCTGCTCCGGCACATGGTCGGTCTGGAAAGACCGTTTTCCGGCCAGGTGTTTATTGAGGACACCGACATATTCAGCGCGAATGAACGGACCTACATGGATTTTTTGAAGAAAGTGGGCGTACTTTTTCAAAGCAGTGCACTGATCGGGTCCATGACGATCGCTGAGAACATCGCCCTGCCCATTATCGAGCACTTGGATATCGATGAAAAGCTCATCCCTATGATCGTCCGGATGAAGCTGTCGACTGTCGGGCTTGCCAGTTTTGAGCATCACCTGCCCTCGGAGATCAGCGGCGGCATGAAGAAGCGGGCAGGGCTTGCCCGGGCAATGGCGCTCAATCCGGACATCCTTTTTCTGGACGAGCCGTCTTCCGGGCTCGATCCGATCACGGCGACCGGCATCGACGAGTTGATCCTGCACATCAATCGAACGCTTGGGACCACCATCGTTATTGTCACCCATGACCTGGATAGCATTTTTACCGTTGCGCAAAGGGCGATCATGCTTGATATCAACACAAGGAAGATTATCGCTGAAGGGAAACCGCTGGCGCTGAAAAAGGGGCATGAGAATCCAGAGGTTAGGAATTTTTTTTTGAGGAGATCGGTTTCGTAGGGACGGTGGGCAGTGGGCGGTAAGGGAGAGTTATTGCAGATCCACCAGGGGACGGAATTCAATTCCGTCTCCCGGGTTCAAGTCAATCTCCTTAAAGACATTGGCATCGATCCGGGAGACAGACTGGAAGTCTGTCCCCTGGCAGTGTCATTGCCCTTACCGACCACCGTCAACCGGCCACCTGCCTTTCGCCCTTGCCCTTCCCAAATAACCATGAACCAATAACCATTCACCCGCCCTTGCCATTAACCATTAACCATTAACCCGCCTTGGCCCTTAACCATTAACTATTAACGAAGAACCAATAACCAATAACCCGCCCTTCCCGGCCCTTAGACTGTGTTGCTTGAAAAAATAAATGGTTTTCGGTATAGTAAGATAAATCGATAGAATAAACCAATGCATGGATGATTGAAATGGCCTCTATCCGTCAGAAATTTTCGGTTGGACTGTTTGTTATTATCGGCGTGTCGCTGGTGATCTTTTTCACGCTGATACTCGGTCTTTCCGATTATTTCAAGGAAGGACAACGGTATGTGGGATATTTCGAGGACTCGGTGCGTGGACTCAACCCATCGGCCAAGGTCCGG
Source organism: Desulfobacteraceae bacterium (assembly GCA_007136525.1). Next base: position 7,509 of record SLGU01000283.1, read on the forward strand.
TACCGGGGTGTTGAAGTGGGGCTGGTGGAAGCCATCAACCTGGCGCCGGACGGCAACCTGGTCGAGGTGGTCATGACTGTTGACAAGCAATTGGCCGATGTATCCGATGTCGTGGCCACCATCCGCGGCGTGGGCATCACCGGTATCATGTATATCGATCTCGACCGGGCAACTCCCAAGGACATGGAAGAAACACCTGCGCTGACGTTCACGCCGGAATACCCGGTCATTGCCACACGGCCTTCGGAAATGTCGCGTATGATCGATGGTGTGGACAAAATCATTGCCAACCTGCAGGATCTCCGGATTAAGGAAATTTCCGAAGGTATGGAGACAGCCCTGGAAAATTTCAACAGGATCGCGGTCGAGGCCAGGATCGGGGAAGTGTCCGCAGGCATCCGTGAAACCCTTAAAAAAGGCAACGCCATACTGGATACAGCGAAATGGGAAGAGACTCACGCCTCGCTGATGGAAACATCCAAGGCATTTACCGAACTGGCCGAGCAAAGCCGCCGGACCATGACCCGAATTGACCAGATGGTTGAAGAAAACCGCGAGCCATTGGGAAAAACCCTTGCCGATGCCGGGGAAGCAGTTAAAAACGCATCTGCCTTTTTTGACCGTGCAGCCGCCATGACAGCTGATACGGACATGCGCATTGAAGCCTACGACCAGAAACTGGGGACTATTTCTGACGACCTTCAGCAGGCCATTGACAATCTGAACCGGTTATTCGAGCAGGTCGCAAGCAACCCTTCCCGGCTGATCTTCGGGAGACCGGTGCCACCCAAACCCATTGAGGAATAAGGCGTGTTCATGAAGCAGAAAAGATCGATTGCATGGCTGATGCTGATTGCGGGGACCATGCTGCTGCTTTTTTCTGGCTGCGGCGTATCCCGCCACCACCCTGAGCCGGTAAGATATTACACGCTTTATTACAGCCCGCCTGAACCGTTAAACAGCAGGGAGAGCGCAGGGGAATACCCGGTCTTTATCCATGTAAAAAAGCTTTATGCCCTGCCCCCGTTCAACACCACCCATATTGTGTATGCGGACAGTCCCTTTCAACGCAGCAGGTATTTCTATCACCAGTGGGTCACAACCCCGGCCGATATGCTGACATCGCTGATAGTTCGGGATATCGAGGCGTCGGGGGTTGCCGATATGACCGTAACCATGCCTTCCGGCAAAACCGTAACGCACCGCGTTGAGGGCACGGTTATCGATTTTTATGAAAACGACGCGCCCCATCAATGGGAGGCCGTAATCGCTTTGAGGCTAACCCTGACCCGCATGGACCCGGCATCGCGAACCGGGGAAATACTGCTTCAAAAGACCTACCGCGAAACAAAGCCCCTTGAAAAAAACAACCCACACGAACTTGCCCGGTCGATGAGCATGGCCATGGGGGCTGTATCCCGTCAGTTTATCCAGGATATCGTCGAAGTACTGCCATAACATAAGGACAATTTTCCCCGGATGGTGCTGGGTATTGCCCTTGCAACTGCAGGAGAACGCTGATATCTCCATGGCTCGCTTGTGCGCGCCTTGTGATAAACGGCAAGGCCACAGGGCGCCTGCCCACGCTTCGCCAGGAGCTATCAGCAACCCCCTGCAATTGTTGCTGCGGGCAATACCCAGCACCATCCGGGGAAAATTGATCAATTATATATGGGCTTTGAATCACGCCGTGGCGTGACAAGGTTAAGGATGGGCAATGTTTGAAGAATTGAGCCACGCCTTTGGCGTGATGAGATTCCTCAAACATTGCGCGCAACGCAGATATTGGGCTTTTTGCGAAGCCGTCACGTCAAAACGTGTTCTCCCGTGAAAATTCGGATATATCCTTGCGCGTGGGAGCGGATGGAATTTTGGACGGAAACCCCATGGGGATCAGCGTGACCATTTCATGGCCGGCGGGCATTTTTATGGCTTCCGCCACCTTGTCATGGTCGAACAACCCGGCGATCACCGTGCCAAGGCCTGCGGCATGGGCCGCAAGCACGAGGCTCTGGGTGGCAAGCCCCAGGTCGAACATGAACCAGTCGCCGAACTTGGTGGTCACGATATTCTTGTAATAGCCGGAATCGTTGAGCCTGGCGCACAGGGCAAGGACCACCGGTGCATTGACGATGGACTTGAACGCGGGATTCGACTTGGGCACCGCCGCCTGCACCCGGGCCTTGACTTCCGGGTCCTTGATAACAACGATTTCCCAGCACTGGGTGTTCGCCCATGACGGTGTCCACTGAACCGCTTCCAGCACGGTCTGAATCAGTTCCTCCGGAACGGGTTTGTCTTCAAAGTTCCGGACGCTGCGCCTTTCCTTGATAACCTTCATGA
>SLGU01000341.1 GCA_007136525.1 Desulfobacteraceae bacterium
ACGCATATGCACCTCCTGCTGTTATTCCGCAATTTGGTCAAGCCGGCCTTCCCCCAGAAACCGGAATGCTGGCCCCTGGTGGGCCAATTCCAGCCTGCTTTCGGGCATCAGGGGCGCTTCCGGATCAATGGTCCGCCCGTCAAGAAACACACTTTGGGCACCGGTAAGGTCTTTTACCCAGTATTGACCGTTTCTGAAAAAAATCTCGGCATGCCGGCCGGAAAGAGATTCATGGGCAATGGTAAAATCGCAGTCTGCGTTCTTTCCGATCGTGATCGGCAGCTTTTTAAATCGCTGGAGCGTGGGGCCATAGCGAATCACCAGGGGAACGGCTTGAGGCGCCGGATCATCAAACCGGGGCTCCCCGGAAAAATGCGGCTCCGGGGGAGGCTGATTGTGCGCCCCCCGCACAGGCGGACTTGCCGGCTGCCGGCTTTCCGGGGGTGAAACTTCCGGGGCATGGGCCTTCGGGCGCCATGCTTCCGAAGCTGCCGGCGGTGTTGCCTGGGACTCGGGCTGCCTGCCGGCTTCCGCCATTTTCGTTAAAAAACTGACTTTGGGCCCGCCTTCTGCAAACATAAGCCAGTCGCCGCTTTTCAAGTAGGCTTCTTCAGCCTCTTTTACGGTCTTCCCACTGACGTACGTATAATTGGCGCTTTTATTGACAAGCTTGAACCGGTTTCCCTCGCGGACAATTCTTGCATGATCCCGGGATATGGTCAGGCTGTCTGCAGGAAAACGAACATGGCACTCCGGATTCCGGCCAATCAGGATCTCGGGCACTGAAAATTCCTGCATCTCCCCCTTCAAGGGACCCTCAATGTGTACAATTGTGACGACAATACCTTGTTTGTCTCCCATTTTTCGCTGTTCTATGCCTTCCGCTGGATGTTGAAAACCCTGTTGACGGTTATGGAATGATGATGACCTTTGTCTGGCTTGGTGCAACATGACACCCTACCGGAATATTTGCGTTTCGTCCGTTCTGCCCCGTCATGCAGGTCAGGTAAACTATGGGATGGCCCTCGACCTTGATTCGAAAACTGCCCATTCTGAAAGTTGATTCTCCCCGGTTTTTATTGCTAATGATGCCGCCAGCCGTACCCGGTTCATCGCCTGTTGATGATTTTATGACAGATTTTTTCGTAATTACCTTTTTTTTGCAGATTTTTACTTTTTTTGAACAGGTATTGCCCTGTGCATTGTTCAGCATGGCCATGTTCGGATACGGAATGGGCACCGGAGATGGGGCCGGCGGGGCCGGCGTTTTGCAAACATCCGGGAAAGCAAAGTTTTGCCCCCCCTTTTTGGTGGCTACAGGGAACATGACAAACTCCTATCCCAAATGGATTTTTTCCGAATCAATTTTTATTTTATCACGGGCGCGCATCGAAGCACTTTTCGATTTAATCTGCAACGTTTCCTTTGCCCATAATTTAAGCCGGCCCGCTTTCACTTGCTCCAAACCCGTAATCGTTCGGAAACAGCGATTCACACGTTGAACCATTTTGTCAAGGACGGACTCCAGATACCCAATAGCCACTCGGCCCTTGACAAATTGGCCTGAAAAAAATTCACCCGCACAGAACATCTGTTTGCAAAAAATTTCTCCCTTCAACGCTTTGACTTGAAATTCGTTTGCGCCCAGGACCCATTCCTTGTCGCTGTGAATGGATATTCCCTGTCCGGCATGTATATGCAACCGGGAATCTTTTACTTCCAGATCCAAATCGCCGGTCATGCAGATAGCACTTTTTGAAGGGTCTTGCTGCTGTAAAACAGAAAGAATAAAATTTTCACCGGCATTGTTTGCGCAAAAAAGGACCAGATCCCCCACACAGGGTTTTAACAGGCACCCTGCCGCCTTATGGGCAAAACGGGCTCCCTGGTTACTGACAACCCAGTACCCTTGCTCTTTTTCCCCGCGAACGTATCCATAACCCATATCAACATGGTCTTCCATGATTTGTGCGGCTGAATCCATCATGTCAATTCCCCCTTGCTCTCTGAATCCCTTTTTGCCCGGCTATTGCCAGTCTTCAGCAAAAGCCAGATCCGCATCGGTTCCATTGGCCATTTCCCGGTTTGCCCCAGACCAATTGGTTCCGCCCTCCATGATCCGGTGCAGACTGGCCCTGGACAGCTGTGCCATGTTAAAAGCCGCCCCCCGAACATCCGCATGGGACAGGACCGCATAGGTCAAATCAGCCTTTGTGAATTTCGCCCCTTGCGCATTGGTGTTTGAAAGGTCCGCCCCCTTCAGGTTGGCGTTCGTAAAATCCGTATTGTGAAGGGCCGCACCGGTGAAGTCGCATTCAAATAAATCACTGCCGGACATGCGGGCGGAGGACACGTTTGCATCTGAAAAATCAGCCGACCGCCCCAGGATATTGCAAAGATTGCCGCCCGATAGGTTTGCGCCGCTGAAATCAGCCTGCTCAAGGTTTACCCCTTCCAGGTTCGCACCCGCAAGGCTTGCTGCACTCAAGTCAGCGTCGGTCAGAATGCATCCCTGAAAATTCTGACCGCTTAAATCCGCATGGGAGAGATCCGCCTCAAAAAAACAGGCGCCTGTCAGCGTTGCACCGGAAAATTTTGCCGAAACACAAAGCGCACCAGAAAAATCGGCTTCTGCAAGGTTCGCCCCGTTTAAGTCACATCCGCTCAGGTCCGCCCCCCTGAGCTCCGCCCGGAAAAGATCGGCTTTACACAATATGGCCCCATCCAGATCCGCATCTTCCAAGCGGGCATTGGTCAGATTGCAGCCGGTTAAATCCGCATGAAACAAGCGTGCATCCAGAAAATCAGCGCCCACGACCATAACACCTTGTAAGCGCGCTTCGGTAAAATCGGCATTGGCAAGATTGGCCGAATTCAAAATTGCGCCTTCCAGGTTCACGCCCGAAAAATCGCACTCCTGCAGATCAGCGCCGCTTAAATCAGCACCGGCCAAATTCGCTCCGCAAAAATCAACGCCTCTGAAATCCTCCCCCCTGAGGTCCAGCCCGGAAAGATCCAGCCCGTCCAGCGACTCGCCATAATAAATCTTCCGCTTGAGATTCTCTTTTATCATTTGGGTTGTTATTGCGCCAGTTTTGTCATTTTAAGATAAACGCCGGACAGGTTTGCGCCCTGAAGATCGGCCTCCCAGAACTCGACTTCGTAAAAATTTGACCCGGAAAGGTCCGCCCCGGATAAATTGGCCTTTTCCAGGTTTCCCCGAAACATATCGACCCTGGTCATATTTGCCCGGGAAAGATCCGTCCTGGCAAGATTTGCCTCTTTCAAGCTGGCCCCATGGAAATTCGCATAAACGAGCCGGCAGGCACTGAAATCCGCACTGTCGATGCGGGCGCCAACAAAATTGGACGCACACAAATCCGCGCCGCTCCAGCAGGCGTCTACCAGGACCGCTGATACAAAAACGGAATCGGGCAACGCCGTTTCATCATCTGCCCTCGATCCCGATAAATCAGCGCTGCTGAAATCCACGCCGATCCCTTTTGCCCCTGAAAAAGTGGCTGAAAGGCCTTTTGCTTCTTTAAAGACAGTATCATCGAGTATGGCATCTGAAAAATCAGCCGCCGATATATCCGCCCCGCTGAAATCAGCCCCACTCAGATCAGCCCCGCTCAGATCGGCATCGCGAAGGTCCGCGCCGGAAAGGTCGGATCCGGAAAGATTTGCGTTGATCAGTACAGCGCCGCTCATAACAGCGCCGGACAAATTGGCCCCACCAAAGTCGGCGCCTGTAAAATCAACGTCCACAAGGCTTGCCCGGGAAAAATCCACACCTCGGAGATCCGCTTTTTCAAGTGTCGCCTCATCGAGTACCGCACCGGAAAGCGCCTGACCTGACAAATCAAAACCGGTCAGGTCCCGGTCCTTGAGCGCTTTGCCGGCGGCAAGGGCGGCAATGGCCGTGCCGCGATCCATGGGTATCAAACTTTCAAAATCGATGTCGAGGTCCGACAATGATGCTGACAGTCCGTCAATGCTTTTCAGGATTTCAGGGTCGTCAATGCCGCCCGAGATCAGGTTTTTTCGAATACCTTCCAAAACAAAGGAAGGGGTCATATGGGGGGTGTATCCTGAACTCCCCCCGGCATCCAGATCAACTTCAATGCCTTCGGCTTCAAGCTCCTTTGTAATCCTTTCCTTGAGGTCCCTTTCTTTTTCTTCAGCCCATTTCATTATATCGTCAGGGTCTTCTGAAGGCGGTTCTTCTTTTACGGCATTGGCCTTCAGTTGGTCGTAATCGATCCCTTCTTCTGCCAGGGCGATCCGGATCCTGGACTCCAATTCTGCCTGCTTGACTTCAGCATTTAAGAACTGTTCTTTTTCATAGGGCGTTAAAAGGGCAAGAAATGCCTCTCTGGATTCTTCTTCAGAAAGCTCGGGACCTTCATCCGCTTCCATGTCAAAAGCTGCTTTTTCCTGCTCGCGGGCAGCTACGAACGCTTCCTGATAAAACATGAGGGCCCTTGGCTCCTCGCTCAAATTCTCCGTGGAGATGAGAACATTTTCGACATCCGCCATCTCTTCTCCCGAAACCGGCGCATTTCCCCGCCAGATCAAAAAGAAACGCACATCTTCGGGATAGATCCAGATGGTATCCAGGTTCATTTCCAGTTCTTCAAGCGCAGAATCCGGCTTTCCCCTGCGATGAATAAAACAGCGAACGCGCATGCCGGGCAGCTTCCCTTCGATCATCGGCAACTGCGGGTGCAGGTTGCCCAGGCGGAAAGCTTCGTCACCGGTGAAAAACCCCTTTATCTGCTGGTCTTCCGGTGCCGCGTTGAAATAGGCGTAATTGAAATCGTCCGGGAACCAGGGCCACCGGTTCTTCATCCAGTTATCATCATAGGAACCCGTCTTTTCCAATCGTTGCGGCCATAACCGGTTCAAAGGGCCAAAGCCCGCAGGCACGGGTTGGTCCGGAAATGACCGGATCAAAAAGGCCGGGTTTTCAATGTTGGGAAGCAAATACGAGCCGGATGACGCATTGCCCTGCTTTGCATAATACCCCTTTCCGCATGGATTCGCTTTGAAACCCGGACCGCCATACGCATTGGCATAGGATATATCCATTACCTGAAACGACTGGGGCACCGACATCTCCATTGCACCGAAAGATGTTTTAATCCACTCGCGATCACCAATGACAACAAGCGTTTTGGATATGGGTCCCAATTGCAGGGTTGCGGTTGCGCCCCTGACCGACTTGTTTTCAGGCGCAAAACAACGCCCGACGAGCATCACTTCCGCACGGGGCTTGAAAATCGCCAAATCGGAATCATAGACAGGCAGCGCATTGTCCCGATCTGCGTATTGGTCGCCGGAGGCCTGCGCCTCTTCTTCAGGCTGGAGTAAGCCGTTCGGTTCAATCGCGAATGAACCTTTGACGCAAAAGGTTGCTTTCCATCCTGTAGGCTTCTTGTACACCGTATTGAAAAAGGCCAAACCGGTTTCGTTTATGATCACAGCCAACCTTTACAGTCGATTGATTTAGAATTTATGAAACAAAATCATCCAATAGTTATTTTTTCAGCTTTCAATTCAGCTATTGCGGCTTTCATTTTATAATTGCTTGAACGAAGATTATAAGCAGCTGTCTTTATTTTATAAGCACCTGATTTGACTTGGGCTACTTTGGCATCTATTTTGTTTTTGCTGCTTGTACTTGTTTTCAACTCACCGATTTCAATTTTTTTACCCGCTGATATGCTCAATTTGCCGCCCAAAAAAACCTCATGTTTGAGTCCTGCAAAAACCTCATAGGCAGTGGCTACAGTCAGTGCTTCCTTGGCACCCCCGTAAAATTCCAGTTTGTTTCCAATTGTATAATCTTCTTTAGGACCTTTCCAGATACCTTTCTCAGAGGCAATATCTCTCTTTTCTTTGCCACTCACCGATATAGTTCTATTTCCTGTTACCGTATAGATCTCGCCTGCGCTTTTAATATTCAACGTCCGGCCCGCACCGATCTCGATCTGCTGGTTGCCGCCGACCTTGACGCCCTGATCACCGGTCACCTCGAGCGCCTGGTTGCCTATCACTATTTTTTCTTCATTTCCTGTAATCCGGATATCCTTGTTTCCTTCGATTTCTTCGGTGGCATCATCTCCGATTACGGTGACCCATGTTCCGTCAGAATGAAAATAAATATTGCCCCGGTTTTCCGACCCCAGCGATATGATGGAATTTTGCGTCGGCGATGACATGTGTATCTGCTGGGCGCCGTCATTGTCTTCGATTCTTATCTGGTTCCCACCGCCGGTCCGGATGACGGATTGCGTCTGGTTTCCACCAGTCACGGGACTCATGGTGTCTGGATTCGGCACGGAACTCGAGATAATCGGCCGGTCCGGGTCGCCGTCCACAAAGGTTAAAAGCACCTCAGCCCCCTTGTGCAAGGGAAAATGCATGCCGTAATTGGCCCCGGCATAGGGCTGGGCCATCCTGATCCACCGGGAGGCCTTGCCGCCCGTGTTGCCGCTCTGGTCAAAGGGCAGGATCACCTTATAGCGTCCTTCATCGTCGATTTCAGCGTATTGGCCGTCTCCTGCCGCATCGACAGTTGCGTTCATAGTGCCGTAAAAACGGGGTTTGTCGGTCTTGCGCTCCGGCCGGAACTGGACGCCTGCGGGGATTGCAACAAAATGATTGTTATACCCCAGCCGCCTATCTGCGCCTCCTGCCGAAAACTCATCCCCGAGAAGAAACCGGGAGGAACGCCCCTCGTGCGTCAATTCAGCTACCAGGTATCGCTGGTTATAAGAAATCCGGTAATGATCCGTCAGTTCAAAAACATAACCGGAGCTGAGATTGGCGGCGGTACTTTCACCATACATAACCTGCGCCCGACAGAGAAACGCCTCGGCTCGAATTCTTGCAAGGGCATTCCCCTGCTCCGGGGTCTTGAAATGTTCGCCGTAAGTGTATATGGTACCCCGCCCCCCCTCAGCGTCAACGTCCGCCTCTCCCCTCAAATCCAGGGTCGGCCGCCGATAATTGTAATCCTTCAACATCACCCGCATCGGCAGCACCTGATTTTGACAGGTAAACGCATGCACGCAATCCTCCTCTATCGGCGCCTGCCCCGAGGGCGGGAGATAAGGAATGTCTCTACGGCCCGAAATATCCGGGTGGGATGTAGAACTATCTGTAATGATAAGTTTTTCCTCGTTGTCGAGTTGCTCGAAAAAATAATAAATGCCTTCCCGCTCCATCCACCGGGAAATAAAGTCAAAATCCGTTTCGCGGAACTGGCAGACATACTCCCAAGGCTCGTAGCTGCCGGTCAGCCGAAACTCGTAGTCATTACTGGTCAGGCCAGCCTGGTGCAATATTTCTTCAATGATATCCGGCACGCTTTTACCCAGGAACAGCTGGTTTTCATGGTAAAGGGATGCCTGCCAAAGCCGGGGCACCAGAACCGCCCGGTAAAATACGGTTTCATCCACTTCCTGGAGCTGTTCAAAGCGGGACAGCACCCCGTGAAAAGGGAACTCGGCGTCATCGACTTGAATAGTCAGTGTCGCCGGATTCCGGAGCATCAACCGAGAGTCAATCTCCGGATCATCAGATATCATTGTGATATCAAACTCATAGAGCCGGGATAGACCCTCCGTGCCTGTGAACCGGGCCACTGTAAAGGTCTCGGTCGGGTACGCCTCGGATACGAAGGTGTATTCTTTTTGCGCCTGGTATGACGGAACGCTCATTTTTGCCCCCCTTCAAAACTGATATCAAAGGCCCCGTCCGCCCCGATGCCCAGGTGGACCTGCGAGGGCATCCCGGCGTCTCCCATCTGCGTCAGGATCTCATGGGACATGCGCGGCAGTATGGTTCCGGCCATGATATAGTCGATATTGCGGGCGCCGGTTTCGACCTCGGTGCACCGCTCCGCAATCTGACGGACGACATCGTCCGAATAGGTCAGTTTCATTTTATGGGTATCCACCAACCGCTTGACCAGCTTATCCATTTTGAGCACGACAATATCCCTGAGGATGTCCGTCGGTAGTGTTTTGAAAGGAATAACATTCATCCGGGCCAGCAGCGCGGGCTTGAAATGGTTGCTCAAAACCGGCCGGATCGCCTCAGTGAGGGTTTCGTCGGAAGGCATCTCATCGCCTGTGCACATTTCCATGATAATGTCGGTAGCCAGGTTGCTGGTCAGAAAAATGATCGTGTTTCGAAAATCAATGCTCCGGCCTTCCCCGTCCGACAGTCGCCCCTTGTCAAACACCTGGTAAAACAGGCTCATGACCTCGAGATGCCCTTTTTCCACCTCATCGATCAACACAACGGAATACGGCCGCTGGCGCACGGCTTCCGTTAACACGCCCCCTTCACCGTACCCGACATAGCCCGGGGGGGACCCGATGAGGCGGCTCACCGTATGCTTTTCCTGGAACTCGCTCATGTTGATGGTGACCATGAAGTTTTCGCCGCCGAAAAGCAACTCGGCAATGGCAACCCCGGTTTCTGTTTTGCCCACACCGCTGGGCCCGGCCAGAAGGAACACGCCCATGGGCTGAACCGGGTCCTTGATGCCGGCCTTGGCGGATTTTACGGTTTCCGCGATCGCTCTCATGGCTTCGTCCTGCCCCTTGATCCGTTTCTTCAGGCTTTCTTCAAGGGCAAGGAGGTTTTTGGCATCATCGCGCATGACCCTGCCAAGGGGGATGCCGGTCCAGTCGGACACCACCTGGCAGACCACGTCCGGGTCGACTTCAATGGGCACCAGGGGTGTATCCTGGCGAAGCGCTTCGAGCGCCTGGGTGCTCTCTTCAATCCGGCCTGCAATCTCGCCTTGCGCTGCAGGGTCCCCGGCCTCATGCAAAGACTTCCGCAGTTCAACGATCCGGCGGGCCGCATCCCGCTCACCTGTCCATTTTTCATTCAACCGGGCCAGTTCTTCCCTATGGGTCTCCAATTCTTTCCCGATGGTGTCAAACCGCTCATTATCGACCGCCAACCCGTGGCGCCGGTCACGCCCGATGGCCTCCAGCTCCCGTGTCAGGTTCTGGATGAGGCGCTCCTTGTCCTCGATGATGCCGGGTTTTGCGGACAGCAGCACCTTTACGCGCGCTGCGCTGGTATCCAGCAGGTCAACGGCCTTGTCCGGCAACTGGCGGCCCGAAATATACCGGCTTGAAAGCTCGGCCGCCGCCTGGATGGCATCGTCCCTGACCACAACGCCGTGGGCCTGTTCGTACTTTTCCTTCAACCCCCTCAGAATAAGCACCGCGATCGCCTCGGAGGGTTCATCCAGCTTGACCAGCTGAAAGCGCCGGGCCAGGGCCGCATCTTTTTCAAAATACTTCTTGTATTCCGACCACGTGGTGGCGGCAATGGTGCGCAGCTCACCGCGGGCCAGCGCCGGTTTCAGAAGATTGGCGGCATCGCTGGTGCCGGCGGCCCCGCCGGAGCCGATCAGGGTATGGGCCTCATCAATAAACAGGATGATCGGCTTCTCAGAGGCCTTGACCTCGTTGATCACCCCTTTCAGCCGGTTTTCAAACTCCCCCTTCATCCCGGCACCCGCCTGAAGCAGCCCCATGTCAAGGCCGACAACGGACACGTCCTGAAGGAGCTCAGGGACGTCGCCTTCTACAATCCGAAGGGCCAGGCCTTCAACCACGGCGGTTTTCCCCACACCGGCCTCGCCTACGACAATGGGGTTGTTTTTCCGGCGACGGGCAAGGATGTCCACCATCTGGCGGATCTCCCGGTCCCTCCCGAAAACCGGGTCGATTTCCCCGGCAGCGGCCTTGCCGGTAAAATCAATGCAAAAGCGCGCCAATGCAGAGTC
>SLGU01000185.1 GCA_007136525.1 Desulfobacteraceae bacterium
AGGAAGCCGTCATCCCTACTTGTAATAATGCTTGTCTAATGCCGGGCGCTTACCAATGCCCGGGAATTGAACATCATAACGCTCCAGGAGGTACCCGGCCAGCCAGACAGCATAGCCCAAAAGGCTGTATCCTATCGGGGCAAGGATGAGAAAGCCTGCAATGGCGTACAGGATGCGCTCCAAAATCGTCGAAGGCTTGTTAAAAAACCCCATCAGGCCCGCTTCAATGGCAAACATGGCGGCTATGCCCGATACCACCGCGTAAGCGATCATCCAGGGATTGCCCTGCATGAGGTATTCGGGCATGAGAATGAAATAAAAGGGAAGGATATATCCCCCGATTCCCAGCCGGATGGCATACCAGGCGGTTCTCAGCCAGTGGCCGCCGGCAATGGCGGCCGCGGTGTAAACGGTGATGCACACCGGCGGTGTCAGCCCGGACTTGATGGCAAAGTAAAAAATAAACAGGTGGCTGGCCAAAGCCGGAAGCCCCAGCATTTCCATTGCCGGAACCAGAACCGCTGCGGCAATAACGTAGGCCGCCGTGGTGGTCATGCCCATTCCCAGCAGCATGGCGATCAGCATGGTGGCAAACAGCGCAAGCATGATATGGGTGCCGGCAAGGCCCATAATCCCCGCAGAAACCTTCACGCCGAACCCGGTCAGGGAGATCAGCGTGACGGCCATCTGAACGCAGCTCATCATGACCATCAACCAGGCAAGGGCCGTTATAACCGCACGAAAATACCCCTCCACCCAGATGATCTTGATGCGCTCCCAAATAGCCGAAAGCTTCAGGGGCCCGCCGATGAGCAGAAAGTTGACCATGCATACCATCAGCGCCCAACCGGCGGCCTGCTGAGCAGGGTAGTACAAAAACAGCATGACCATCAAAAGGCCGACCGGCGCTATAAACGTGATCAATTGCTTGATGCCGAACGCCTCTTTGAGCCTGGGCATCAGCTCGGCCGGCAGCTTGCCCAGCCCGTAGCGGCCGGCTTCCACCCAGATGCCGGCGGAAACGCCTATAAAATAAAGCACCCCTGGAATAATACCGGCGACCATTACGGTCAGATACGGTACATTCAGAAATTCGGCCATAATAAAACAACCGGCCCCCATAATGGGCGGCATGATCTGACCGCCCGACGAGGCCGCAGCCTCAACCGCCCCTGCCATGGCCGGAGGAAAACCCAGGCGTTTCATGGTGGGGATGGTAAATGATCCCGTGGTCGCCACATTGGCCACGGAGGAACCGGAAAGCATACCGAAAAAAGAACTGCCGACAACCGCCACATGGCCGGCACCGCCCCTTACCCGGCCCCCGGAGATCATGGCGATATCCATAAAGGTTTTGCCCACGCCGGTGGCAAAGAGCACCGGGCCAAAAAGAACGAACAGGGCGATCAGCCGGGATGTCATATCGGTCAGAAGCCCCCAGATCCCTTCCTGCATCAGGAAAAGCTGATACAGGATCTCTTCACTGTCAAAACCGGCATGCCCGAACATACCCGGAATATGCTGTCCGAAAAGGGCGTACGCGATAAAACCAAGCATCAATATGGGGATGGAAAGCCCCAGGGCTCTGCGGGTGCCTTCAAGCAGACCCACGATCAGAAAAAAACCGATGGCGAGTTGGTAGGTTTCATAATAGCCGGGACTGCGGACGATGGACTCCCATTCAATCATGATATAGAGGCACGGGGAGACGCTGATCGCAATAAACAGTAGATCCAGAAGCGATGGCGAAGAGGAAGATCCGAATATCAGGGGCTTGAGGATATGCTTGCCTTCGCTGTTATAAATACCGGATCCGGATGAAACCGGATAAACCAGAAACACGATGGCCAGGCCGAAGCTCAGTGAAATCGAGCCCTGAAGAATGGGGTGCAACGCCACTGTCAAGGCCGTGTAAACCAGAAACACGCACCAGATGAATGCCATGATGCCAACGACAATTTTCGACCAGCCTTTGAGGTCACGCATAATTCACCTATCCGAGTTGAAAATTGACTGCCTGAGCGTCAGTTGATTGATTGTTTCCGCGCTGTCTCAGCCGGTCAGGCGAACCGCCAGAACCGGAATCAAAGAGTGCCTTAGCACTTTCCGGGCCGTTGATCCGATCATATCTTCAATGGGGCCATGGCCGTGCGTCCCCATCACGATCAGGTCGCAATCCCGCTCCCGGGATATCGCAAGAATCTGATCCACCGGATTCCCCTTTACAACAAGCACTTCATCCGTAACAAAGCCCCGGCCAGCCTCATCGTTTGAAGCGCTGTCCGAAAACAGGGCCAGGGCGTCTTTTATCATCACATTCTCCCGCCGCTTGCCGCTCAGCGTCTCCCACACCTCCTTCATACGGTTCTCCCGGAGCCTGTCCATGTTGTCTTTGCCGATAAACCGGGATATCCTGGATTCCATGTTGGAATAATCCATCATGACATGCAAAATGGTGATGGCGGCCTGATACTGGTTGGCCAGGCTGACCGCATAAGCGAACGCTTTCAGGGCTGAATCCGATAAATCCGTGGTATACAGAATTTTTTTGATTGATATGTCAGGAATGTTCATGGATTGGAATCTCCTTCGATCCGTTTCCGCCCTTTCCGCCCGGCGCCATGAAATTCAAGGTTTTTTAAAACCCGGGGCAAGCAAGGTAAGGCTGCTCATCCCGGGTTTCGTGTCAGGCGGCGATAAAGTGGCGCCCGGTTATGGTAAAGTGACCTCCAGGGTCGTTTCCACGAGGGAGCCCTTGCTCCCCTCCACTTCCACATTATACCTGCCCGGCTTGGCGAATACGGGGATAGCCGACTCCGCCGTGAAGACGCCGCTGGCATCCGTCATGACAACATCCTGCTTGGCTGTCCCAAGGCCGATGCGTTCGCCGGGGCCAAGGGTCAGGACGATGTCTATTTCTTCCTCGGGATAAAAACCGGCCCCGGAAATGGTGATGCCCGTCCCTTTAACCCCTGACGCGGGGGCAATGGTCACCGAGGCCGGCTCGGCCTCTGTTTTTTTCATCCCGGCACAACCGAAGGCGAGTGCAAAAAAACATGCCAGAATGACTGCCGCCCCTATCCTTGAAAACCAGATTCTGCTTTTCATTCTGCCCTCCTTTGGCGCATGAAAACTTCAACCCATAATTGATGGCTTCGTAAAAGTCCACTATCTGCGCTTCGCATCATCTTGAGAAATTTAACGTAAGACCAAGTACTCTTAATTACTCAAGATTCACGCGCCTTGATCTTGAACTTGTAACGACGCCATCTCAGTTTCGACTTTTACGAAGTCGCCATAATTGCGAACGCTGGCATACAACTGCCGGCAGATCGCTGCTCCGGATCAGGGATCACATCTCCGGTGGCTTCAGCTTATCAGGAATTTTCACCCCCAGGGTTTCCTCGTAAAACTTGTATGCGCCCTTGTGGAAAGGAACCGACAGGTCGAATTCGATGGCTATGTCATACATTTCCACAAAACGGCCCTCATTGAGGGTGGCAAGGCCGCGGACAATATTCTGGCGTTTATCGTAAACTGCCTTGACGATTTTATGGACAACCTCATCGGGCACATCCTTGTGAACAAAATCGCTGACCACGTAAGCAAAACTCGTTTGCTCATTTTTAACGGCATTGAAAAGACCACCCGGAATTGTCATCATCATGCCGTGCCCCGGATACTTGGCATTCATTTTTTCGATCATTTCCGGGGTGATCTCCAGAACGTTAATATCCATGGTGGACTCCAGGTCCAGAATGGCGGCATCCTTGTAACCGGCCTTCATCCACGCCACCACCACGCCGCTTTTCATGGCATCCACGCTGGCGCCAAGACCCATCATGCGATAGTTCGGCTTGATCTCAAGCGCGTCCAGGAATAATTCGATGAGGCGGCCGGAGGTGGTCCCCGGGTTCATGGCAAAGCTGACGCCTTCCAGGTCTTCTATCCGTGTAATACCGCTGGATTTTGTGGTGACAATGTGAATCGGGGTGACATAACCGCCCCACAGCATCCGCAGGTTGGGCAGCGGCCGGCCTTCGTAGTCAATAATCCCGCTATAGGCGGCAAAACCCGCAGCAGCGCAGGCTGGGCCCATATGTACGGAGCGGCGGTTGACCCGGACCAGGTTCTCAACGAAACCGCCGGTTTCCACCACCGTCATTTCAATCTCGGGATAGGTCTGGTTCACCGCGGCGGCCAGGGCGACCGTATTGGCATAAAGCCCGGAGCGGGTGCTGGTGGAGCCCCATTTCAGCCTTGTTGTTCTTGCTTCGGCGTATGCTGCCAGGCCCATTGCAAAAATAAGGGCTAGGCTGATAAAGATCATAAGCTTTTTCATGTTCGTCTCCTTGCAATCTGTTAAAAGATACGATTTTCAGGAACAGCCATTCGGTGTTGCCTCCCACCTCCTTTCAACCGTTGACGACCGGCTCAGGCTGATCAGCACCCGCTAATGCTTTGTGGATAGCCCCCAGCAGGTCCGCTTCGTCGACCGGCTTCTGGAAGAAAGCCACGGCTCCGGCTTTCATCGCGTTGATCCGGACGATGCTGTTTTCGTGAGCGGAGATAAAAACTATCGGAATTTTCGAGCCTGCAGCCGCCAGGTGCCTTTGCAGGTCCAGCCCGTCCATGCCGGGCATTCGTACATCCAGGATCAACAAGTCCGGCGGCTCGGCACGGTTGTCATCCAGAAACGCCCGTGCCGAACCATAGGTCGTGACATTGAAACCGGCCGACACCATTAACCGACGCAATGCCTTGCAGACCGACGATTCATCGTCTACGACACAAATGGTTGGCGATTTGCTGCTCATTTTAATCAGATGCCTGACCCTTTGATTGATTAAGCACCATCACCCGCACCTGAAACAGGAGGGGTCCGGTTTGCCCAAGATAAGGACGGATGATAAAAGACTATAGGTGAAAGAAAGGGAGGGGGAAATTGGACTTTCGGGATATCGCCATACGACTTTAGTCTTACCGGGAAACGTCGGAGGCAGGTGAACGCTTCATTTTTTCCGCCATTCGAACCAGGTCCGCAAGGGATTCGGCCTTCATCTTGCGCATAACACGTCCGCGATGGACCTTGACGGTTTTTTCGCTCATGCCCAGATCGAAAGCAATCTGCTTGTTCAGCAGTCCTGCCACCACCAGCAGAAAGACTTCGTGCTCCCTCGGCGTCAGTGATCCCAGGCGCCTATGGAGTTCGACGATTTCGGCATGATCGTTTTGAAGCGCCTCGCTTTTTTTTATGGCTGCGTGGATGCTGTCAATCAACTGCTGGTCTTCAAAGGGCTTTTCAATAAAATCAACCGCACCGGCTTTCATTGCCTTGACGCTCATGGGAATGCTGCCATGCCCGGTAATAAAAACAATGGGGAGCTGAAAGCCCGATGCTTTTAATTGCTCCTGGAGTTCCATACCGCTGGTTCCGGGCATTCGAATATCCAGCACCAGGCATGCGGGCATCTGCACAGCGCCTTTATCCATGAAGGAGCGGGCCGTGTCAAAGGTTTCAACGTTCAAACCGATCGACCGGATCAACCGCTTCAGGGCCCGCCGCAGCGACGCATCATCATCGATCACATATACAGTGGCACTGCGGCGTTTCATTCAAAGACCTCGTTGCAAACAGGGAGTGTAAAATGAAATGTGGCCCCTTTTTCCGATTTGTTCTCCGCCCACATGTGACCTGAATGGGCGGTAATAATGGTTCGGTTGATGGAAAGCCCCATTCCCATCCCTTCAGGCTTGGTGGTATAGAACGGCTCGATAACCTGGTCCGGAACCTCATGGGGCAAGCCGATGCCGTTGTCCCGGATGCTGACTTGAACCATATCGCCATCTGCAAAGTGCGTTGAAACAACCATCCTTCGCTCGGAAAAATCATTCTGACTCATGGCGTCCGAGGCATTGAGGATAAAATTGATCAGCACCTGCTGCAAATGAATTTTATCTCCGCTGACCAGGGGCAGGCGCCTGTCGAGACTTGTTTCAATGGAAATGTTCCGAATCATTGTTTCCGCGGTGATAAAGGATATAACTTCCTGAATCAGCTCATTGACATCGACCGGCGCTTTTTGAATGTCACCTTTTCGGTAAAGCCTGCGAAGACGTTCGATGACCTTGCCGGCGCGCCGGTCATCCGCAACGATATCCGCGAGTATATCCCGAATTTCATCCATGTCGGGTTTGTCGCCCGCAAGGAAACGCAACGCCGCCTGTGCGTTGCTCAGGATGGCAGCAAGGGGTTGATTCAGCTCATGCGCCAGCGATGCTGAAAGCTCACCCATGGTGGCCACCCGCCCCAGGTGGGCGATCTCCTCGCGACGCTTCCGGGCTTCCTCCTGGGCCTGGCGAAGTTCGGTTATATCTTCCAGGATGCCGTCATAATGACGGGCATTTCCATCGGCATCCTTTATGGCAACCGCGGTTACAGCGCCTAAAAACGTCGATCCGTCGCGCCTTTTGAAAACAATTTCCTCGTTTTTTACCGCGCCGGCCCGGGTCATTTTTTTGCTGAAGGCATTCCGGTCTTGCGGGTTCTTGTAAAGATCATACGCATGCAGCGAAAGCAGGGCCGCCTTGTCTTTGAATCCGAACATACGGATATAGGCCTGGTTGACATCAATATAAGTCCCTTTTGGCCCCGGTGTGCTTCGGAACACGCCGACACTGAGGTTCTCAGTGAGCGTGCGGTGTTTTTCTTCACTGCCGCGCAGCGCCTCCTCCACCCGCTTTCGCTCCGCGATTTCCCGCTGAAGGTCATTTACGGACTTCGTCAGTTCGGCCGTCCGCCTGGCCACGCGCCTTTCCAGGTCCCCGTGGGCCGAGCGAAGCGCCGCTTCCGCCCTGTGCCTGCGGCTGATTTCCCGGTTAGCCGTACTGAAAAGGATCATGATCATCAATCCGACAAAGACACATAAAGTAACGATCAGATACCCGCTGCTCCGGATCAGGGGGCCGTGGACCCGCTTGAGAATCGGATTGATGTCGCTTAAAAAAACAAGATTCCAGCCCGGGTAACTTTCCAGGCTCAGGTGGTGAGACAGGTATTTATTGCCTGCACTGTCAACGGCATGCGCCGCATCGGTCATCGAAAGGCCCGCCCAGTGCCAGGGTCCTTCCCCGAATTGCCGGTCCTCCAGCAATTTTTCGATGTCATCAGCAGACAGCGTCGACATGGTCTTAAAAATCCAGTCCGGGCGACTGCTGATAAAGATCATGCCCCGGGGGTCGGTCAGCATGACGATCCCCTCATAATCCCTGAAAAGCTCTCTTTCCATAGGCTCGATAGGGGCCTTGATGACTGCAACGCCTATAGGCCTACTCCTTGAATCCCCATACACCGGATAACTGTAATAAATGCCGCGCTTGCCGGAAGTCACGCCAAGGGCCATGTAAACCCGGATCATTTCCGGAGCACCCGAAATAGCGCGTTGGAAATAAGGGCGAAAGGCGTAATTATGCCCCACGAAACTGTCGGGTTCATTACGGTTGCTCGAGGCGAGGGTCACCCCATCGGGATCGATGAGATAGCAGACATCGGCTTTGTAAGTGTCCTTGAAGTGGTCAAGAATGGCATTGGCGGCCTCAAGTGCGTCCAGGTCTCTCCGGTTCAGCGCCACTGAAAGGTCTCTGAGGCCGGCCAGGGCAATGACGGAATTCAGGTTTTCCTGTAAAAAAAAGGAAAAATGACCCTTGACGGCCTCCGTATGGATCGTCGCCTGGCGTTTGGCTTCTTCAATCGCTGCATTCCTGACGGACGAATAGTATATATACCCGCCTGCCAGGGCCGAAAAAAAGGCCATTAATGAAAGCGCAACGATGATGACCCGAAGCTTCATTGCCAAGAATTCACTGTTTAGGAAAGAAAGGGGATACAGCCGTTGTTCACCGGAACTGTATAGCAGGATTCATACCATGTGTAAAGCATTTAGCCCTTTTCCAGGCAATTCCTGGTGTAATCTGCAAAAGAGCGAGGCAATCCCTTTACACGATGGAGACATCTTTGTTATAAGGCGGGTTAAGATAACTTCCGATATTTTAGAACCCGTCTTTGAAAACAAGGAGAATTTTTATGCTCCGCAGCGCGGCTTTTAGAGATGCCTTGTTTTTCCATGCCGTATTTTTTGCCGTTGCCATGCCGATAGCCCTATCATTGAAGGGCAGTGCGCTTGGCTTGACTGTCTTCTACACCGGCGCCCTGGCCCTGTCGCTGCTCTGGATCGGGTGATGTCATTTTCCTCTCAAATGTGGCCAAACCACAGAAAATACAGGAACAATACAGTGATCAAACTGAACCATACCCATCAACCCGGCAGGCATTGCGCCAGTACCGGCATCCGTGACCTGGTGAATTTCCACGGCATTGCCATTGATGAACCGATGTGCTTCGGCATTGGTGCGGGCCTGGGAATATGGTACCTGAAAGACGGTAACCTGCCCGCAACGCGGATGATCCATGTGCGCTCGCTTGACCTGGAGCACCGGTTCTTTCGTCATATCCGTGCGCCCTTTGCATGGGAGCAATCAGACGATCCGCAGGAAAGTGAAAACCGTTTGAAAGCCTGCCTGGATAATGGCCGGCCCGCCATTATCCAGACGGATATCTATTACCTGCCCTACTATCAGTCAAGCACCCACTTTCCAGGGCACCTCATTACCGTGTGGGGCTACGATGCGACAAAGCGCCTTTTTTATGTCACCGACACCGAGTGGGAAGGCCTCTTGAGCGTGCCTTTTGACGACCTTTCCAAGGCTCGGTTTTCCGGGGGTGGCCTGTTTGATTTGAAAGGCAACCTTTTCGCGCCCGCATCGCTGCCGCCCCTTGTTGAACCGGCAACCATTGTCAGCAATGCCCTCGCCCATAACAACCGGGTGCTTGGAGACCGCAGCAGCCCTTTTCAGGGACTGGCGGCGCTGGATACCTGGCGGGATGACTTAAGCCGATGGGAGCAGTTTGATGACTGGCAATGGACGGCCCGGCTGGCTTACCAGGTGATTGAAAAACGCGGCACCGGCGGCGGCGGTTTCAGGTCGATGTATGCAGAGTTTCTGGAAGCAGCAGCCGATGACGTCCGGATAATCGCATCCCTGGGCCTGCCGGAAAAAATGAGAGAAGCAGCCTCGGCATGGCGCGAATTGGCAGCCGCTCTGAAAGCCGCCTCTGAACGGTCAGTACCTGATTTTGAACAGGTGAGGGAAAAGCTTGACAGTGTTCGGCTGGCAGAGAATGACTATCATCGAACCGTTGCCGCATGCCGGGCATTTTGATGGCATCATGCCGCACAACTGCCTTTCCGGCAACCCCCTCAATGATCCATCTTCTGAATAAAAGCGTTGATCCCGGCTTCTTCCTCCAAGGCTTTAATTACGATTCGGGCATCTGACATATTTGCAAACCGGCCGACACGGACAATATGGTATGTTTTCCCCTGGATGAATTTCGAAAACACCGTGGCGTCAAACCGTTTTTCAACCAGCGACCGTCTCTGGCGCTCGGCATTTTCACGACTGAGAAAAGCACCCGTTTGAATGTAATACAAGGCAACCGCCGGTGGTGCTGGTCTTTCAGGAACAACATCCGGGATGGCAGCCACGTGGTCTTGTGTGTCAGGCTCCCTGGCAGATGGAACTTCAGGGGCAACCGCCTGATAGTCAGGCGGCGGGGCTGCTGCTTCGGCGTGAAACGCTTCCGAAGAAGGTCCATCGGGA
>SLGU01000156.1 GCA_007136525.1 Desulfobacteraceae bacterium
AAAAATGAAAAAGCTAATCAAAAAGGAAAGCATGAAGGGCGACATATACTACCACAACCTGAGCGCAGGGAGGGCTGACTGTTACATGGTGGCCGGCCGCTGGGAGGGCAACGTTGTCTTAGCACCTCAGAACCAGGCTAACAACGTGGTAATGATTTACACCGACAACGAAATGATCGAGCTGCAGGAAAGCGGAAAACTTACTTACAGGGCTTAGTTTCCGAGCAGGGCAGGCCGAAGCCGAAAAACCAAGGGCCTGCCCTGATGGAAGAGAAGCACTAAACAAAAACACCTAAAAGGGAAAAAGGAGCGATCTACAGTGGGAAAAATAAAAATTAAAGAGGTAAGGATCTGCAGGGCTGAGGGCCTGATCAAGGAGTGCGGGATCGAGTTCGTGGCCCCGGGGCCTACGACCGCCGGCGCGGACAAGGTGCTGGCCCGTATGGCGCTAACTGCGCCTAAACAGGGGAAAGGTTACCACAAAACAGACTTCCAGGTTCTCTGGGACGACGATGCCAGCTATAAAGGCACGATCTGTTTGTGGGCAGAATACGCCCCCGGAGATCTTGCCAGGCAGATGCGCACATATCTGCGCCGATCGTGGAACAAGGTTGATTATCAAGAGTTTACCGCAGAAAGGGAGTTTTAGGCGATGAAAAAGTTTTATTTTGGCTACGGATCAAATTTAAACATCCAGCAGATGAAGATGCGCTGCCCCGATGCGGAACCGGTCGGGGTGGCCACGCTAAGAGGGCACAAGCTTATTTTCAGGGGTGTTGCAGATATCATTGAGACCGGCGACCCTAAAGACGAGGTTAAGGGCGCAGTCTGGAGCGTAACCGATAAATGCTTAAAAGCGCTAGATCGTTATGAGGGCTACCCGCGGCTTTACGGCCGCAAAAACTACCGCGTCCTTTTAAGGGATGGCTTCGGCCGGCGGCAAACAGTTACCGCTTTTGGTTACTATATGCAAGGTGGGCGGCTCGCTCAGCCCTCCCGATCCTACTGGTCCTGCATTATGCGCGGTTACTATGATTTTAACATCGAGCCGAGCCAGGACCTGCTGAAGCCAAACACTAATTTAAGCCAGGGAGAGGATCCCTGCCAGGAAGAAGAGCGCCATGCCTTTTCATGATGTAAAGATAATGATATAATAAAAGTAGAGGAAGGAGGTTCTCAGATGATTAAAACTAAGGCAAAGGCGCGGAGCCTGCAGGAGCTCAGGATCGCTTGCGGCCTGACGCAGGAAGAAGTTGCAAAGGTTTTGGGCACCAGTTTTCCGAACGTCTCGCTAATTGAGCGCGGACTGCGCGGATTATCGGCAGAGCGAGCCGCGCAGCTGGCCCGGATCTACGGCGTTAAGATGGACGACATAAACAGGCTCCACAAGGTTTCGGGAGATTTTAGGCACAAATAAAAAGGACTGGCCGCCATATGTGGCGGCAAAAAACTAAGGGGGAAGAACAATGCAGAATAAAGGTGTTAGCTTTGATCATGTTTTTAACAGGGTTATGCAGGACAGGGAAAGCAAGGTTGACTATTTTACACCGGTGAACAACTTGACCGCGCTCGAAGATGGCAGCATTACCTTCAAGCGCAGGGACCTGGTGGCAAAAGGCGCAGGGGATAAAGATGTTCGCTTCACCACAACCAACTATGCTGACGGCCAGATGTTAGGCAAGCTCGGGATGCCCGCTGCCTACTTTCGTAAGGCAAAGGACGCCGATCCGGCGCTCTTCGCCCAGCATTTTAACTTTTGGGCTCAGCGCCATAAAGGCGACGCGCTTTTGAGGACCAGGGACCACGGCAACGGCATAGCTTCGATCCGGGGCATAGTCTCCGGCGCATATAGCGTTTTGGACAACCACGAAATAATGCAGATGCTGAGCCGGATCCTTGACGGCTCCGGGGCGGATTACCGGATCGAGGGTTATACGCTCGACGATCACCGTTTTCACATGAGGATCACGTTCCCGGATCTTACTAAGGCCCTGGGGAACCTGCCGAACGGAACACCAGATTATAACCGGGTGGGGATGGATCTTAATAACTCTGAAGTCGGCTTTTCCTCGTTCAACCTGCAGGCAATGATCTACCGGTTGATCTGCTCTAACGGTTTGTGGGGGTGGGGTTCAGACGGCGAGGTTTTCAGGCAGCGGCACGCTCACCTGCGCCGGCCAGAGATCCAGGCCCGCGCGGCCGAGGCGATGGTAACGGCCGCCAGGACCGGGGCCGAGTTCTTGAGCGAGTTCGAGGCAACGCAGGACCAGCGGATCGATAACCCATTTAACGCTATAAAGGCAATCGCGAGAGAGAACAATCTCAGCGGCACGTTAACGGACACAGTCCTTGACAACTTCGAGGGCGACAAAAACGCTTACAGCGTAACAAACGCATTTACCCGGGCGGCCCGGGTGCTGCCAAACGAGCGCCGGATCGAGGTTGAGCGCTTAGCTGGCCGGCTGGTTAGGTTTACCCCTACCCGCTGGGAGAAACTGAGCGCGATCGACGTAGGGGAGGGCGCAGTATAATGGCAGCGACAGGCAGGATCAGCATTGCGGAAGGCGGCGGCCTTGTTTACCAGGGCCGCTATTGCCCCGATACAGTTGACACAATAAAGACAATACCCGGTCGCAAATATAACCCGGCGACCCGTGAGTGGTTTTTGCCAGCAAATGAGGATATCTTACAGGTTTTCGCCGGCAGCCAGACCGTAACGATCGACCCGGACGCTTACACCCTTATTCAGAGCAAGATACAGGCCCGCCAGGCCGTTTTGCAGGCAAAGCAGGACGAACGGCCCGAGCCGCTGAAACCGATGCCGCTGAAGGGCGTAAAGCCCTTCGCTCACCAGATAACGGGGTTTAACATCGGGATCAGCAATAGCCAGGCGGCGCTTTTGCATGAGCAGGGGTGCGGTAAAACCCTGACCGCGATAGCGATCGCCGGCAGGCGTTTTTTAGACGGCGAGATTAAGCGCGTTTTGGTGGTGGCTCCGCTCTCAGTTGTGCCGGTCTGGCGCAGAGAATTTGCTGACTACGCCGGCTATGATCACAGCGTCAAGGTTTTAACCGGCACCATGAAAAAGCGCCGGGACGCCCTGGCTTGCCTGAGTGAAGAAGAGGGGTTACAGGTGGCAGTAATTAACTTTGAAGCAGTCTGGCGTGAACAGATGTTTAAAAGCCTTTTAAAGTGGTGCCCTGATATGATCGTTGTTGATGAATCGCAAAAAATCAAGGGGCCAAACACTAACCAGAGCAAGGGCCTGCATAAGCTGGGCGACATGGGATCCACCTACAAGATGATCCTGACAGGGACCCCGATCACGGCTACGCCGCTGGACTTTTGGAGCCAATATCGCTTTTTAGACCCGGACATTTTCGGCAAGAGTTTTTATAGTTTCCGTAACCGGTATGCGATAATGGGCGGGTACCTCAATAAGCAGATCATAAATTACCGCAACAAAGAAGAGCTGATCAAAAAGGCGCACTCAATAGCGCACCGGGTAACAAAGGACGACGCCCTGGATCTGCCACCGTTTACAGATCAGGATTTATATTGCAGCCTGGAGCCGGAGGCGGCGCGCGCTTATAAGGAGATGCGGGAAGAAAGCATTATGCAGCTGGCCGCCGCGGCCCAGGGCGAAGGCACCACACTAACCGCAACGAACGTGCTGACCCGCCTGCTAAGGCTCCAGCAGCTAACTGGCGGCTACCTGCCGCGCGACCCGGAAGCAGAAGAGGTTGAGATCGTGCAATTGAGCAAAGCAAAGCTGAACTTGCTAACGGAGACCCTTGACGACCTTTTCACGGCCGGCCGGAAAGTGGTAATTTTTGCCCGGTTCGTGCCGGAGATCGGCGCAATCCTGGAGTTGTTACGGGACCGGTTCGCTTTTGAGCCGGCTTACATCTACGGAGCGGTCAAGCAGGACCAGCGCGGGGCGATGGTGGAGCGCTTCCAGCGTGATCCCGGCTGCAAGGCTTTTGTGGCCCAGGTGCAAACGGCTGGTTTGGGGATCACCCTACACGCGGCCGATACAGCGATATTTTACAGCACCGACTACAATTACGGCGTTTATGACCAGTGCCGGGCGAGGGTGCACCGGATCGGGCAGCAAAAAAATGTTACTTATATTCACCTCATCGCTGAAAACACGGTTGACGAAAAAATCTACAAGATCCTCAAAAATAAAGGCAATATTGCGCAAGACATCGTTGACAACTGGCGCGAATACTTTTAACAGGCCCAGGCGAAAAATAAGCCGTTTTAAGGCTCTTTACGGGGCGGGGCATATAAACATATTGCCATGCCCCTTGAAGCCAGCCACAGGGGGCCAGGGTTCGCCTGGGCAGGGGATAAGAGACTAAGGAGGCGGAAAGGATGGACTTGATCGAGCTGATAAAGGAGTTTCAATGGATCGACATCCGCGAATACAACGCAGAAATGATCCAGCGGCACCAGTTCTGCCCGGCTTGCGGGGCGGCGAAGATCATAGGGCATGAGCCGTGGTGCAAAATAAAGCGGGTCCTTGACGATGCAAGCTAAGGAGGCAGGATAATGGACGGTTTTAATGAAAAGGAAATTACAATCAACGATCAGATTAAGGGCTGCATTTACGGCCTGGCAATCGGGGATGCTTTAGGCGCTCCGGTTGAGTTTGTGCGCTCAGCTGGCAATTACCAGGCCGCGGATCAGCGGCTGGTAAAGGGGTTCACGACAGGCATTAAGCCGGCCTATACCGACGACACCGAGCTGGCAATAGCTACAGCAAGAGGGTTGTGCCGGCCCGGGGCGGATTTGAGTATCACCGACCCGTGGAAGCGCAGCCCGGACAGGCTGGTCTGGCACGAATATGCCGCATGGTATAACGAGCATATGGCGCGGCCCGGATCGGCACCGACAGGACCGACTACAATTAACGCCATAGCCAGGGGCAAACCCGGTGCAGTTGGCGGAAAGCCGCTAAACAACAGCAAAGGATCTGGCCCGGTGCCAAGAGTTGCACCGGCCGGGCTGGTTTATAATAGCACCTCGGCCGCTATGTTTTCAGCGGCCCGGATCGCGGCCCTCACTCATGGACATACAACCGCGCAGATCAGCGCTGCGATCTTCGCCGGCGTGATAAATAAGTTGCTCCAGGGGTTTCATTTAGTGGACGCCTGGTCTATAATAATAGAAGCAGTTGATATTATACCTGGCTCAAAAGAGCCAATAAACGCGACAAACAAAGCTCTAAATATTTACAATGCAGGCATAAACCCCGATAAAGGAATCAGGGAAATAGATGGCGACGGCTGGACCGCGGAGAGCGCACTATCGCTCGGATTATACGCGGCCATTTGTTACGGCGACGCCTTAGAGGGCAAGAGGGCAAACGCTTTTAAGCAGGCGCTCCTTTTGGCTGTTAATATCAACGGCGACAGCGATACCGTGGGCAGCATTACAGGCGCGCTGCTCGGCGCGCTTTATGGCTACGCGGCGCTGCCTGACGAGTGGGCGGCCGCCATAAATAACGAGGTGTTAGCGCAAACCTGCGCGAATATAATCAAAAAAAGAAAGGGGCAGAAAAATGGCTGAGAATCTTATGGAAATGGCCGACAAGCTGAGAGACTTGAAGGAGGAAAAAGACCGCCTGCAAAAGGATCTGAAGGAGGTTAACGCCGGGATCGAGGAAATTAACGGGCAGCTTGTCTCCGAGATGATGGAAAACGAGCTGCAGAGCTTTAAGCGTAACGGTATAACTTTTTACCTCCAAACCGACTATTACGCTTCTGTTATCGCGGACGAAGGCAAGCAGGCCCAGCTTTACCGGAACTTAAGGGGGGAGGGTTTCGGCGACATTATCAGGGAGACAATCCACCCACAAACGCTTAAAGCGTTCAGCAAAGAGCAGTTTAAGGAGCACGATCACCAGCTGCCAAGCTGGCTGGAAGGTTTGATCAACTTTTACCCGAAAGACAGCGTAAGGATGCGCAAGGGTTAAGGGGTTAAAAAAATACTAAGGAGATGTTACCAAGATGACCGAAAAAAGCAAAGCATTGACAGTGGTTGACAGTTTCAGCGTTCCGCAGCTCTTTGAATCCGCAGAGCTGATGGAAGAGATGGATGGCCTGCAGTTCCGATTTACTCACGTCAAGGTGCCCGCCGGCGGCGGCCTGGCTTTTGAGCTGCCAGGCGACGACGACGACGAGCCGGAGATCGAAAAGACCTTAGAAGGCGTGATCGTGCATCACCATGCGGTCAATGCCTACTGGTCCGAAGAATTTACCGGCGGCAACGAACCGCCAGACTGCGCTTCTCTCGATGGGAAGGTGGGAGTGGGCAGCCCGGGCGGCCCCTGCAACAGTTGCCCGATGAACGATTGGGGCAGCGGCCGGGACGGTAAGGGCAAGGCTTGTAATAACCGGCGCAGGATTTACCTGCTGCGCGCCGGCGAGATGTTTCCGATTTTGCTCAGCCTGCCGCCTACCAGCCTGGGCAACTTCGCCGACCTGCTCAGCAGGCGGCTGATCCAGCGCGGCCTGACAACTAAGCAGGTTGTGGTTCGGGGCAAGATCAAGAAAGCTGTTAGCTCAACAGGGATCGATTATAGCCAGGTTGTTTGGAGCGTTAACGGCCGGCTTGCACAGCAGGACGCCGAAAGGATGAAGGAGTACGGCGAAAGTATCAAGGCCCTGGCCGGTGGCTTGACCGTTGACCAGGTGGAGGGCATGGAAACAATCGACGCAGAAGCGACAACAAAGGACAGCGGATCGCAGGATGATGTTTTTTAGCAGATGATCTCAGCGCAAGGGCCCGGACCTTTATTCCCGGGCCCTTGCCATAAGTTAGACGATACCCAGGGGAGGGAACGGCGATTGACTTTTTAAAGAGATTATACGAATTTGCCGATGATGGATGGTTGACGTTATGGACAAAGAATCCTGAAAGAACATACTGGTTCAGGGTTGATCAGATAGATGAAGCACAGCAGCAGGCGGAACAACTGGCCGATTCGGCAGATGTTTACTACGGCCTGGGGCTAAGGGCGGAAAAACTCGCGCAGGGGCGCGGTGGTAACGATGATGTAACAGCGATCCCCGGGTTTTGGGTTGATTTAGACATTGCGAGCGACGCCCACAAGCAAGCGGACCTGCCGCCGGACACCGAAGCGGCGATCAACTTACTGGCGGAGTTCCCGCTACACCCTACGATCATAGTTAACAGCGGATACGGCCTCCACGCTTACTGGCTTTTCGTTGAGCCGTGGACGCTGGACGACGCAGACGAGCGCGCCGCCGCAGCGGATTTAAGCCAGCGGCTGCAATTCACCCTGCGCACGATGGCCAAAAGCCACGGCTGGAAGATCGACAACACCAGCGACCTGGCCCGGATCTTAAGGGTGCCGGGCACAAAAAACCACAAAAAAGACACCGTAAAGAAAGTAGAGATCATCCGGGATAGCGACCGGCGCTATAACCCTACGGACTTCGAGCAATTTTTGATCGACCCGCAAGAGGCCCAGCTGCGCGAAGAGATCAGTATCCAGGCCGGCCCGGCTTCCGTGGTTGTTGAGCGCTGCGCTTTTATCCAGCATTGCAGGGATAACGCCGCGAGCCTGCCCGAGCCTGAGTGGTACGCAATGATCTCCAACTTATGCCGGGCCGAAGCCGGCGAGCAGGCGATCCACGAGCTCAGCAAGCCTTATGCCGGTTACAGCACAAAAGAGACCACAACCAAGATCGAGCACGCCTTAGATAACGGGTACCCGCAGACCTGCACCTATATTCAGCGCGACCTGGGCTTCACAGGGTGCCCAAAAGACGGCTGCAGGGTGGTTGCACCTATCAGCCATGCAATAAGCCGCACAGCGCGCGCACGGC
Organism: Desulfobacteraceae bacterium; assembly: GCA_007136525.1. The sequence goes on from SLGU01000156.1 coordinate 7,863, forward strand.
ACGCTTTAGGCGATATCAGCGACAAAGGGGCGCAGGAGATCCTGACCCCGGAGATCGTCGGCGCGCTGGCCATCCTGAAAAAAGAGGACCCTACCAGCTACGCCGGGATCAAGGCGGAACTAAAGGGGCGCGTTAACCTGAACGACCTGGAGAAAGCCGTAAAACACCAGATCGCCGAAAACCAAAAAATGCGGCTGGTCCAGGCCGATGAGGCCCCGCTTAAGCTCGAGGATATTTTACCCGGATCGCCTTTATCTGAAATGAAAGTGCCTTACGAATGGAGCTATAACGAGCAGGGCGTTTGGCGGCAAAAGCGCACAAAGGATGGCGACGTTGAGACGATCTGCGCCTGCCCGGTGCCGGTCATGCTCAGCAAGAGGATGCGTAACATCGACACCGGCGAGGAAAAGGTTGAGCTCAGTTTTTACCGGGACAAAAAATGGCAACAGGTGATCGCGGACAGATCAACCATATTCAGCCGGCAAGGGATCGTGCAGGTGGCTAACCGGGGCCTGCCGGTTAGCAGCGAGAGCGCCAAGAACCTGATCACATACCTGGACGCGCTGGAGCGCGACAACCTTAATATATTGCCGCTTAAGCGCAGCATCAGCCGGATGGGTTGGATCGGCAAAAAGAGCTTTTTGCCCGGCCACGCCGAAGAAGTTGAGATCGATATCGACGACACCAACAGCATGGGCGGCATAATCGCCGGATACCACGAGCAGGGCACGATGGACGGCTGGAAGGTGAACGTCGCCAACAAAGCCAGGCGCTACCCGCTGGCCAGGTTTATTTTAGCCGCGAGCTTCGCAGCTCCGCTACTGAAGGTGTTAAACGAGCGTTCATTTATCGTCCACCTTTATGGACCGAGCAAGGGCGGCAAGACCGCGGCGCTTAAGGCGGCTTTAAGTGTTTGGGGCAAGCCAAGCGATATTATGGCCAACTTCAACAGTACTAAGGTGGGCCTGGAGCGGATGGCAGGATTTTTTTGTGATCTGCCTTTAGGGGTTGACGAGCGCCAGGTAATGGGCGACCGGCAAGCAGTCTTAGATAGTATCGTATATCTTTTAGGGCAGGGACAAGGCAAGCTCAGGGGCGCTAAGAGCGGCGGCCTGCAGCAGGTTCAGCGCTGGCAGACGATCGCGCTTACAACCGGAGAGCAGGCCCTCACAGCGGAAACCAGCCGGGAGGGTGCCCGCACCCGGTCGCTGGAGCTATACGGCAAGATTATCAAAAATGAAAAAGTGGCCAGGGACTTGCACCATAACAGCGCGGCCGATTACGGCCACGCCGGGCCCGCGTTTATTGAGCGCCTGATCGCCCTGGTCGAAGCTGACAAGGATAGCATCATCAACGAACACCGGGCCGTGGTCGAGGGTTTAATGGGCGAATACAGCGACTATGTAAGCGCGCACCTGAGTTACATCGGGCTGATCAGCCTAGCCGACTACTATGCCAGCCGCTGGCTTTTCGGGTTATCGGACGAGCAAGCGGGCCAGGAAGCGATCGACATGGGTGCCCAGGTTCTCGGCCTGATCGAAACCCAAACAGAGATCAGCGAATCAAACCGCGCCTATGAATACCTTAAGAGCTGGGCGGAGATCAACGAAAACTATTTTGGTGCCAGCGACCGGCAAAAATATGGCCAGTATGACGAGATCGAAGATGTTTTGTATATTTACCCACCCATTTTCGAGGAAGCCCTGCGCGAACAGGGGTTCAGCGCCGGCCGGATATTAAGAGACTGGCGCGAGGAAGGCCGGATCCTGATCCAGGAGGATAAGCGCCTAAAATACAAGAAATGGGATCCCACAACCAAAAAGCTCAGCTTTTTTATTGCTGTAAAA
>SLGU01000357.1 GCA_007136525.1 Desulfobacteraceae bacterium
CACACGTTGAATGTCGTCCCTTCAGGACTCCGGTTTTTTTGCGGCGTTTATTACCGGTGGTTGAAACCACCGGCGGTATTATATATCCCCTCCGGGGATGACCGGTGTCCCCCGGCAAAGGCGAAAAATGTCCAAACCCAGAATTTGCCTTATGCAATTGCATGCGGTTGCAAAAAGTACGCGATTCTGATACGTTGCAGCGCATGAACAATCCTGTGGAAAGACTATCCGGCATTGACAGCCTGATGTTTGCCCTGGACCATCCCGGACCCCCGCCCGTGATATCCGGTGCCTTTGAATTCGACTGTCGCCTTGATTTCAGCGATATCAATGCATTTATCGCCGAGCGGCTCCTGCGCCATGACCGTTTCAGAATGCGCCCTTCGATCAATACGGGGTTTCCTGTATGGGTAGAAGACCCTGCCATGGATATGGACTATCACATGTGCCGTTCGACCGTTGCGCCACCAGGAGGAGAAAAGCAGGTCCAGGCGCTTTTCAACGAACTGTCAGCCGAACCGCTGGATCCCGGAAAACCCCTCTGGCGGATCCACTACATTGAAAATACCGAAAGCGAAGGATCTCACCTTTTTTTCCGCATTCATCACTGTATCGGAGACGGCATGGCCATGGTCCGCCTGTTGCTTTCGATCACGGACACGGCGGCCGAAGCCATGGAAAACCTTCGTGAAAACGATAAACATGCTCAACACGCGAATCGTTCCAAACGAAAATGTCACGCGGTGTGCGATTATGCAAAAAAGAAAATAAAAACTGTCATTTCAGACCCCGCACAAGCAAGGCAGTGTGCGAAAAACACGCGAACCGCACTGTCCGAAACCGCCATGACCATGGCCAGGCTGCTCATGCTGCCGCCTGACCGCGAATGCTTTTTCAACCAGCCGCCGACAACCCTGCGCCGCATGACATGGACCGCTCCCCTGCCGCTGGATGAAATCAAGAAAGCCGGTGCCCGGTTCAACACGACCGTCAACGATATCATTGCCGCCCTGACGACCGGTGGGTTGCGCCGGTACCTCGATCAAAACGGCATGCTCCAGGGCAAGATTCCCATCCGCATGGCCGTGCCCGTCAACATCCGCCCTAAGGAGGCGGCCATCGACGCCCAGGCCGAACTGAAAAATGCATTCGGCTTTGTCCTGGCCCCCCTCCCGGTGTTCATACAAGACCCGCTTCGCCGCCTCCGGCGGGTCAGCGCCATTCTTGACCAATTGAAGCAATCATCGGACGCTTCCGTGGCATGGGCCGCCATGAACGCCCTTGGGGCCGTACCCCCGGAATTTGCCAGGAAAACCGCTCATCTGTTTGCAGAAAAAATAACCGGCATCATCAGCAATGTGCCGGGCCCGGACCGTGAGCTGTATTTCGCAGGCGGGAAGATCAAACGCATTCTGTTCTGGCTGCCCCTGGTCAAGGGCATGGGAATCGGCATCAGTGCCTTCAGCTATAACAACATCGTGTCACTGGGCATTGTGACGGATGCCCAAATGGCCCCTGACCCCGACGCCATTGCGCGTCATATCGAAGACGAATTCAACATGCTCGCAAAACAATGCGCAACTTGAGGCCCGTTATGCGCCCTGATCCATGTCCGCCCGATTATTCCCCTGCGCAATGCCCCTGCCGATCCTGAGTAAACCGGCCATATCGCACACCTCGGCATCTTCCATGGGGATTTCCACGATTGGAATCCCGGGACCTGTTTCCCTGGCAAACGCCCGGATCACCCTTCTGTCGCTTTGAGCAAGTTGATAATACAGAAGGGATGCGGCCTCGATCTGGCGGATCAACTCCTGCGGCAGGACATTTTTGTCGTTAAGCTCACGCAAAAGCTGCCTGGCGCCATCCGGTTCAACGGCGGTGTGCACCCGGTTGATGATAAACCCGTGAAACGGCATCCCATGCGACGCCAGGCGATCATAAAAATATCGGGCTTCCTGCATCGGATAGGCCCGGGGCGTGGTAATGGCGACAAAAGCGGTGGCCGGGTCTGAAAGCAGCTTTTCAACCACTTTTGCCCTTTTTTGAAAGCCGTCGAGCAGGACATCGTTAAACAACGAGAAAAAGCCGACCAGGTCCTCCATGGCCTGCTTGCCGATCACCTGGGATACCGCCTTGATAAACGGCGTCATGACCAGGCCGAAAACCTTGCCCCCCAATTTACCGACCCTGGAGCTGGGCCTTAACAGCTTCATGAAATACGGATGCCCCAGGAGGTTGAGCACCCGCCGGGGTGCATCCAGAAAATCCAGCGCCCGGCGGCTGGGAGGCGTGTCCAGGACGATCAGGTCCCAATCCCCCTGTTCGTGAATTTCATAGAGCTTTTCCATTGCCATGTATTCATGGGACCCGCCCATATTGGCGGACAGGTGCCGGTAATACCGGTTGGAAAGGATCCGGTGCTTCATGTCCCCTGGCGCGTACCGGTCGACCAGCTGATCAAATGTGCGCTTGGCATCGAGCATCATGGCATGAAGCTCGCCCTGCGTACTTTCAAAGGAATCCAGGGGGACCCGGCCGGCCTTGTCCCTGAATTCATCGATCCCCAGCACATCGGCGAGGCGGCGCGCCGGATCGATGGTCAATACGATGGTTTTCAGCCCGGAAAGGGCGCCGTAAAGGCCTATGGCGGCGGAAATCGTCGTTTTTCCGACGCCGCCGCTGCCGCAGCAGATAACGATCCTCGGCCCCCCCGGTTTGGCAATGTTTTCAAGCATCGATGCCACCACCTTCCGGCGCACCTTCGGGCCTCGCCCCCGGGACCGCCCACTGGTCTGCGATCCGCCTGATTTCACGGACGCTCATGTGGTTTGTAAAGAAAAAGGGGATTTCCACCACGGGGCAGGTCGCCCCATGACGGATGGCATCAAGATATTTTTCATGGATTTTCCTGCGCGCATAGTGGTGCCGTGCTGCTCCAAGCACCGCATCCAGGGCCTCGCAGCGGGAAACAGGCCCGCAGAAACGGCCGGGTGCGCCTGAAAAAAGCTCATCGTAGGGTATTTCAGGGTTTGGGGACGAAAAAATATCCGGGTAAACGGCATTTAAGAAAAATGCCTGGACCGGAATACCGGTTTCATCACGAGCGGTTTCCATGAATTCAATTGATTCGCGCATGGGCAGTTCTTCAGGAAGCGATACCAGGGCCAGCGCGGTTTTACGGCTGTCTTTCAACAGCACATCGAGCTGCTTTACCTGGGATACGATGGGACCGACGCGTATCATGCTGATCAGCGTTTTCGGCAGCCTGAGCAGGTTGAGCACATGGCCCGTGGCAGGGGCGTCAACAATGATAATATCATAGACAGGCGTACCGTCGGGCTGCCGGGCGTCCTCCCACCGCCACAGGCGTCCCAGGGTCATGATTTCCTTCAGACCGGGCGTGGCCGTGGCAAGGTAGTCAAACAGGCGGCTGCCCGTTATGCGCTTTGCAATGAAGCCGGATTTGATGTGGAAATGCGTATATGCGGTCATCTCGGCTTTGGGCAGCACCCGGGCAATGGAGATCTTGTCCGTTACCGGCACAGGGTTTTCTTCGATCTGCGCTTCCCCGAAAACCTGCCCGATGGCCGTGCCTTCTTCGGTTTCCGCAAGAAGCACCCGTTTGCCCGCTTTTTCAGCCGCAAATGCGAGCGCCATCGAAACCGTGGTCTTGCCGGTGCCCCCTTTGCCCATGACCAGCACCAGGCGGCGCTCGATCAGCCGGGCAATGTCCGGGTGCATGGCACCTGTCGACATCGGCCTTGACCACTCTTTTCCCGTTTTTCCGCTCAACCCTTATCCGCCTTTCGCCCGGTCTTTTTTTTTTCTTTCTTTTCTTTTTTTTCCATTTTTTCCATGAGGGCTTCCACGCGCGCGCTGAGATCCCGGATTTCGTCCCGGCCGGCCAGGTTCAGGCGCTTTAAGGCCGCATCGATTCGGCGGTCAACAGTGACGGAAAGCCGCTCATAGATGGATTCCAGATGCCGATCGATTTCTTCTGCAGCACTGCCGGCGTCTTCTCTTTTCGGTATTTCAGGGTTTTTCAATGCGGCAAGAAGCTGGTCCAATTCGTCTTGGGGCATTTCAGAAAAATTCCGGCGGACCGATTCCCAAAACGCCCTGGCTTCAGTAAAAACGCCCTCCCCCCGCTTGAAAAACCAGGCCAGAAGGTGTTCGATTGCTTCACCCGGTTCCGGTTCCGGCCCCGAGCCCCCTTCCCCGGAAAGGATGCGGCGGGTGATATCCTCGCCGGTTCGGGTTTCCACGATGGCAACGTTTTCTCCTTCATCGGCCAGCTGGATGATCCCGTCCCGGGTGATATATCGTTTTTCTACGGTATCATAGAACCTGCCGTTGGCATAACGCTTGATGAGGCGCATGAGCGATTCTCCGGGGTTGTAGGTTGTAGGTTGTAGGTTGTAGGTTGTAGGTTGTAGGTTGTAGGTTGTAAGTTGTAGGTTGCAGGTTGTAAGTTGTAGGTTGTAGGTTGTAAGTTTTTCAGGTTGTATGGTATGTATTGTAAAATAAATAGCCCGGCAAGTGAAGCATTGTAAAAAAAATAAACGCATAACTGCGCATGGCAATGGATTTTATAATTTCTTTTTCAGTTACCCATCTTCCAGAGGGGCAATCCTGAGCACCTGAAATATAGAGATGAAAAAATTATGACGCAAAACGACAATCATAAACCGGCAATCGAACGCGCGCTCATCCTTTCCGGCGGCGGTGCGCGCGGCGCCTACCATGTGGGCGTGATCCGCTATCTGAACGAGATCGGGTGGAAACCGGACATGGTGTGCGGCACGTCCATCGGGGCCGTCAACGCGGTCGCTTACGGAACCGGGATATCCACGGACCAAATGGCCGAGCTGTGGTACACCTATGACCGGAAATCACTCAAGCAGTTTTCCCTCAAAGGCATTATCAACAGCCTCAAAAAAAGCCTGCGGTACGCACCGCCGGCTGATACGCGCCGTATTCGCGCCATTCTTGAAAAGCATATCGATATCGACGCCCTGCGAAAAAGCACCACCCGCATCCTGATCACCGCACTGAACATGAAAACGGGGCAGATCCGGTATTTTACCAATAAAGTCATTGATATTCCCCACATCATGGCGGCTACGGCGATCCCCATGGTTTTTCCATGGCAGCATATCGACGGCATTCCCCACTGGGACGCCGGTCTCATGGTCAATACGCCCCTAACGCCGGCCCTTGCATGGAACGCAAAAGAAATCCTTGTTGTCCTCAACTCTCCGGTCGGCATTTTCGACGTCAAAGAGCCGAAAAGGCAGGCGCATGTGTTTGAACTCACGGTGGAGCACGTGCTGATCGGCTCCTTCATGGCCCAGCTTCCGGACACCGCCTGGCAGAACACGCCGGATGCCGCCGTTTTTGAAACCCCGCCTTACGGTTCACCGCGGATGAATCTCGCCATCGGCGGATCGACACTCCGCGTTGTTGCCCCGCCGAAAATGCTGGGGCTCGCATCCATGTTCAATTATTCCCGGAAACAGGCGGAGTCCCTCATCACAGAAGGGTACCTGAATGCCAGAATGCAACTGCGACCTTCGTTTTAAGGGCCGGTTTCATGTCAACCATCAGGCAGCAGATCATCGCGGTTCTGGAAAACGGGGACCATGACGTGCGGGAAATCTCGCAGCTTCTGGGCATAAGGGAAAAGGAAGTCTATGGGCATATGACCCACATTGAAAAAACACTCTCAGCCCAGGGGAAAAAACTGATCCTGACCCCTGCGTCCTGCGTTGAATGCGGATATGCATTCAAGCGGAGAAGCCGTCCCGAGCGCCCGGGAAAATGCCCCCGCTGCAAAAGCGAGCGCATCACAAACCCCCGTTTTTCAGTCGGGTAAGGATCCACGACCAAAACCGGCCACACCTATGCCGGCAGGGTCTTTTCCAGGAGGACCTTCTCCAGAAGATCAAGCCGGATGGGTTCGACCACGGCACAGCCCATGCCGTTGAGCAGCACGAAATGAATCAGGTCCCCTTCCCTTTTCTTGTCACGGGCAAGGGCGTCGATCACCGCGGGCACATCCATGGCGGCACGCGTGGGCAGGTTCAGCGATGCAAGCAGGTTTTCCAGCCGCGCCACATCATCGGCCGAAACCTTGCCCTTTTCCATTGAAAGCCTTGCAGCAGCCGCCATGCCGATGCTTACCGCGTGCCCATGGCGCAAGCCTGCGGTTTTTTCAAGGGCATGGCCCAGGGTGTGCCCGAAATTGAGCTTCCGGCGCTCGCCTTTTTCCCTTTCATCCCGTCTCACGATATCGGCCTTGATCAAAACGGAGCGGTGCACAATGGATTCAATGGTCTCGGGATCACCTGCCCCCGCTTTTCCGGCAAACGCTTCAAGTTCTTCAAAGTACTGGATATCGGCAATGGCCGCGTGCTTGACGATTTCCGCAAACCCGCAGGCGCGCTCTTCTTCCGGAAGGGTGTCAAAAAAACGCGGGTCGCAGACAACCAGCTCCGGCTGGTTGAACGTCCCGACCATGTTCTTGTACCCCATGAAATTGACGCCGGTCTTGCCGCCCACGCCGGCGTCCACTTGGGCGAGCAGGGTGGTGGCCATGTAGCCGAAACGCACACCGCGGAGGTAGGTGGATGCAACAAACCCGGTAACATCGCAGACGATGCCGCCGCCGATGCCCAGCAGGAAAACAGAGCGGTCCGCCTGGGCGGCAACCAGGCGTTCATAGATCACCCGGACCGTATCGAGCGTCTTGATCGCCTCCCCGGTGCCGATGACAATAACGTCGTCGGCCTTTGGAAAACGGTCTTCGTAAAGGCGCCGGACATTCTCGTCGGTGATGACGACCAGAGGGCAATTCTCCGGCAGGTATCTGCCGATGTCATCCATCGCCTGTCCCACCAGAATCCTGGAATGGCCCGTCTGCCCGGATATTTCATGCGTTTTCACAAATCCTCTCCACCAATAATCAAAAAATGATGATCCGATTTATTGACGACTTCGCCTGATCTCGACTTTTTACGAGTCCATCCTTTATTGATCCCATTTAAATGAAAGCCTGCGATTGGATTGAACGCAGTCACGCAAATACAGATTGATTAAATTTTGATAGGGCACGCCTGTTTCCTCAGCTAAATTTTTAAAATAATCAATAACGTCGACGCCAATCCGGATGGTCACTTGTTTTTTTAAATGTTTAGCATAAGGGTTGCGACGTCCTTTCAATTTTTCAAAATCATATTCTTTTCTCATCCTGATCTCCTGAAATAAACGTCCTGCTCCTTTTTTGTTGCTTTTCTTGCTGAAATAATGCGTATTTTTGATTCATCGCTTTTATAACAATGGCAGACGGTTAAAACCTTTAAGCGCTGACTCATCCCCAAAAGGATGAACCGTTCTTCTCGAATGGAATGGTCGGGATCATCGAATTCAATGGCGTTTTCATCAAAAAAGACCGTCTGCGCGTCTTCAAAGGAAACACCATGTTTACTTTTGTTTGATTCGTTTTTCTTGTCATCCCATTCAAAGATCAACTTTTTCATAATTATTTTATAATTATTTAATAATTATATGTCAAGCACTACAATCCGGAGGCTGCGTTTCTGACCCCATTTTATTCTCAAGGCGGTTGAAGATGCTTCGACGCTTGATCGGCTTGCGCCTTGCTGCCCTCGACTCTTGCCCAATGCGTTGATATATCTTCCAGGGGCTTATAAACTGACCAATTTCAATGCGGTTGTGATGCCGCCTAACCGGCCTTGCTGCTTCCGGTCGCGACTTCAAATATCGCCCGCAACTGGCGGCAGAGCGTTTCGAACTGATCTGGAAGCAGCGCCTGGCCGCCGTCGCATTTTGCGGTCTCCGGCGCATGATGCACCTCGATCATCAGGCCATGGGCACTCAGGGCCGCGGCCGCCCTGGCCAGCGGCATCACCTGATCCCTGTAACCGGCCGCATGGCTCGGGTCGACAATGACCGGCAGGTGGCTCTCCCGCCGGACCACCGGTACCGCCGAAAGATCAAGGGTGTTCCTGCTGTGCTTGACAAAGGTGCGCACCCCCCGTTCGCAGAGGATCACATCCGGGTTGCCCTCGTTTACGATATATTCCGCAGCCATGAGCCATTCGTCCACCGTGGCGGACATTCCGCGCTTGAGCAGGATGGGTTTTTTCGCGTGCCCGGCCCGACGCAGCAGGCTGAAATTCTGCATGTTGCGCGTGCCGATCTGTATGATATCGGCGTAGTGTTCCACCATGTCGAAACAGTCCAGGTCCATGACCTCCGTCACAATGGGCAGCCCGAACGCCTCTCTCGCTTTTGCCAGGATTTTCAGGCCCTCCTCGCCAAGCCCATGAAATGCGTAAGGGGAAGTGCGGGGCTTGAACGCGCCGCCGCGAAACAAGTCCCCACCCGCATTTTTCACGCGTTCCGCGATGGTCATGACCTGCTCCTCGCTTTCAACCGCGCACGGGCCGCCGATAATGGCCAACTGGTCCCCACCGATGGCAACTCCCCCTACGTTTACAACCGTATCGACGGGGTGAAATTCCCGGCTGACAAGCTTGTAGGGCTTGGTTACCGCGATGGTTTCCTTGACACCATCCAGGGAACGGAAAAGCGCATCGTCCACTGCCCCCTGGTTATAGAGCACGCCTATGGACACACGGTCCCCGCCGGGAATGGGGTGCGCCGCGTACCCGTGGAATTCCACGGTGCGGATGACGTGGTTTACCTGTTCATCGGTTGCATCCCGGTTCATGACGATCAGCATGATTTTCTCCTCCCGCTATAAAAACGTTTTCCCTTAAGGGTCACAAAACAAAAAAGCCGCGGCGTCCGTTGACGGCCCCGCGGCTTTTATTGCCAGATTTTCAGCTTTTTTTCAGGATGATACCGGCCATGGGGCGCAACTGCACACACGGGGTGCGCGCCACCAGTACCATTCTAAAATAAAAGAAATGCCTGTTTTATGGTTTCCGTCCATCATCTGCCATTGCATCCGGAAATAGGGTTTATGAAGGCTCAATTACTCTTTAGGGTCAATCATACTGTTCGTCAAGAAAAAATATTGACGGCTTTGTAAAAAGCTCAATATCTGCGTTGCGAGCAATTATTGAAGAATATCACGTACGGTCAAGTACGCTCAATTCTTCAACAATCGCTCGCGCCTTGATCTTGAGCTTTTTACAAAGCCGTCTGATGGTGACTTCAGGGTGCCGTCAATATTGGCCGTTCGATTTATTCGCCGGTAAACTTCGGGGGGCGTTTTTCAAGGAACG